>JBIOWR010000181.1:0-4535 GCA_044868775.1 Actinomycetota bacterium | reverse complement strand
ACGACGCAGAGACGCCGCGAGCGCCTCGGGACGCCCGCGCTCGCCCTCGCGCGAAATCGCGACGAGCAACGTGGGCATCGAATGGTCCGGCATCGAGCCGCCGCCCACGACGCTTTCTCCCTCGACGACGCGCGCGCCCTCGATCTCGCCTGCGAGGCGGGCGGCGCGCCGGCGAAGGTCGTCCACCGTGAGCGACAGCATCCGCCACACCGGAATGTCGGCGTCGCGCGTGCCGCGCGCGTGCGCGAGCAGCGTGGCTTCCAGCGCTGCGAGCGTGGCTTTGTCGGTGCGCATCGCGCGCGCGAGCGGGTGGCGCTTGCACGCGTGCACCATGGCGCTCTTTCCGAGGAGGATCCCGGCTTGCGGCCCGCCGAGCAGCTTGTCGCCGGAGAAGCACACGAGGTCCGCGCCGAGACGCAGCGACGATGTCGCGTCTGGCTCGCGCGGCACGCGCGCGTCCGCGCTCAGCAAGCCGGAGCCGGTGTCGTGCAGCACCGGCACGCCCGCTTCGCGCCCGATCTCAACGAGCTGCGGCAGCGTGGCTTCGTCGGTGAAGCCGACGATGCGATAGTTCGACGGGTGCACCTTCAAGATCAGGCCGGTGCGTTCGGACAGCGCCGCGCGCACGTCCGAGGCGCGCGTGCGGTTCGTCGTGCCGACCTCCCGCAAGATCGCCCCCGAAGCCTCCATGATCGCCGGCAGCCGGAACTCGCCCCCGATCTCGATGAGCTCGCCGCGCGAGACGATTACCTCGCGGCCTCGCGCGAGCGCAGCGAGCGCGAGGACGAGCGCGGCGGCGTTGTTGTTGACGACATGCGCCGCCTCGGCTCCGGTCAGTGCGCACAGCAACCGGCTCGCGGCCGGCGCACGCGCGCCGCGCTCCCCGGTGACGAGATCGATCTCGAGGTTCGCCGAGCCCGCCGCCGCCGAAGCCATCGCGTCGACCGCAGCCGGCGACAGCGGCGAGCGGCCGATGTTCGTGTGCAGGACCACGCCGGTTGCGTTGACGACGCGGCGCATCAGCAGGCGCGAGAACTCCTCGGCGCGTGCGCGCGCGTCGAGGCGTATCGCTTCGGGATCGACCGGCTCGCCGCGCACGCGCGCCACCTCGATGGCCTCGCGCGCGATCGTGGCCGCCATCGCGTGACCCACGATGCCGGCGATCTCGCTGGTGCGGATCAGCTCGTCCACTTGCGGAAGCGCACGCAGGCTCATCGGATGTCGGGCTCCTCGGCTTCGGCGATCGTCAGGAACTGCATCACGATATCCGGTGTCACCTCGACGATCGGCTCGTCGGCCAGCTCCAGCTCGGTCAGGAACACGTCCAGCGCGGACTGTATCGTCGCGCGGTCGGCCTCCGAAACCGACAGCTCCTTTTCCACGAGACGCCGCGCCGTCTGGTACACGATCTGGCGACCGATGTTGATCATCTCCACGATGTCGTCGCGCGCGAAGGTCTCTCCGGCGCGATCGATCGTCGCCGCGCGCGCTTGCTGGATGTACTGGCGGCCGGGCGCCTCCGGGTCGGCGTACATGTGAACGAACGCCTCGGTCGCGCGCGTCGTCGCTCCGCGGATGAGCTTCAATTCCTTCGCGCTCGCGGTGGCAACCGCGGGGATCGAGCGCAGGTACGCGGCCATCGTGGCGTCGACGATCTCATCGAGATGCCTCTCGACGATCCAGGCGATCTTCTTGCGGAGCGAGCTGCGCTCCTCCATGGTGTTACAACCCCATCGTTCTGGCGATCACCAACCGCTGGATCTCGCTCGTTCCTTCCACGATGCGCAACATGCGCACGAAGCGATAGATGCGCTCCACCGGACCTTCGGTGAGATACCCCATGCCGCCGAAGATCTGCACCGCGCGGTCCGCGACCCGGTTCACCATCTCGGTGTTGTAGAGCTTCACCATCGACGACTCGCGCATGGGCTGCTCGCCCTGGTCGCACATCCACGCGAGGTGGTAGGTCATCCAGCGCGCGGCCTCGATCTCCACGGCGGAGTCGGCGAGCATCCACTGGATCGCTTGGTTCTTCGCGATCGGCTTGCCGAACGCCTTGCGGTCGAGCGCGTACTCCGACGACACGCGCACGCAGTAATCGGCGATGCCGACGCACAGCGCGCCGATGTACGAGCGCCCGGCGTTCAAGAACTTCATCGCGGAGTAGAACCCGAAGCCCTCCCGCCCGATGATGTTGGTCGCCGGCACGCGGCAATCTTCGAAGATCAGCTCCGACTGGTTCGTGTCGCCGGCCATCGTGCGCTGCTTCTTGCCGACCTTGAACCCCGGTGAGCCGCGGTCGACGATGAACGCCGTGATGCCTCCTTGCGCTTTCTTCTCCGCGTCCGTCACGGCGAACACGATCGCGAAGTCGGCGCCTGCGCCGTTGGTGATGAAGTGCTTCACGCCGTTGATCACGTACTCGTCGCCGTCGTGCACGGCACGCGTGCGAATCGATTGCGCGTCCGACCCGGCTTCCGGCTCGGTGAGCGCGAAGCACATGGTCGTCTCCGCCTTCACCAGTGGCACGAGGTACTTCTTCTGCAGCTCCGGCGTGCAGTCGAGCAGCAGCGGCGTCGGCGCCTCCGGGTTCGGCGGTCCCAGCACGTACGTCGCGAAGCGCAGGCCGCTGCGGCCGCCTTCCTCCACGAGCAACGTCATGCCGAGCACGCTCAATCCCCACCCGCCGACGTCCTCAGGCAGGTGCGCGCCGTAGTAGCCGACCTCCGCGGACTTCTTGCGCAGCGCGAGCCCCGCCTCGCGCATCTCCGGCGTCCACTCGTCCTCTTGGAGCTGCTGTGCGTAACGCTCCTCCACCGGGCGAACCTCGCGCTCGAGGAACGCGCGGAACGAGCTTCGTACTTCCTCGAGCTCTGCCGGAATCGTGAAGTCCACGGTGTACCCCTCCCTTGAAGTTGGCCCGAATGGTAAACGAACCGGGGGTCGCGTCGCGCCCCGCTCGTCTGACAGAATCACCGCGCGATGAGCACCGACGAGACCGCGATCCCGAGACTCGGCGACGAAGGCGAGACGACCCCGCCGCGCGACAGCGCGACCGTGATCGTGTCGCGCGACGGCGTGAACGGCCTCGAGATCTTCATGTTGGAGCGGCACGTCAACTCCGACTTCGTCGGCGGCGCGTACGTGTTCCCGGGAGGCAAGGTCGACGAGAGCGACTCCGATCCGGCGCTGCACGCGTTCGTGGACGGCGCCGACCCAGCGGCGGCGGCCGAGCTCGTCGAAGCCGGGGTGCGCGGCCTCGGGTTCCACGTCGCGGCGTTGCGCGAGACCTTCGAGGAGGCCGGCGTGCTGCTCGCGCGGCACGCGAGCGACGGCACGCCCGTGCGTCTCGACGGAAGCGACGCTTCGCGGTTTGCCGGCGCGCGGCGCGCGCTCATCGCCGGAGAGACCACGCTCCTCGACATCGCACGCGATGAGAAGATTCGGTACGCGCTGGATTTGATGCACTACTTCAACCGGTGGATCACGCCGCATGGGTTGCACCGCCGGTACGACACGCGGTTCTTCCTCGTGCGCGTTCCCGAAGGGCAGACGCCGCTGCACGACGCGGTGGAGACGACCGCGAGCACGTGGTTACGCCCGCACGACGCGCTTGCGCGCGCACGAGCGGGAGAGCTGACCGTCATCTTTCCGACGCGCAAGACCCTGGAGGCGCTCGACGAGTTCGCATCGGTGGACGACGCCATCGCGTCGTGCGCCGGAAAGGTCATCGTCCCGTTGCTGCCGCGGCTCGTCGTGCACGACGGGCTACCCAAGGTCGTTCTCCCGGGCGACGACCGCTTCCACGATCCGTGATCCGTCTCTCCGAGCGCGTGCGCCTCGTGCGCGCGGACAACCCGTCGCCGATGACGCTCGAGGGAACGAACACCTATCTCGTCGGCGACGGCGACCTGTTGATCGTCGACCCGGGGCCGGATTCCAGAGAACACCTGGACGCAGTGCGCGACGCGGTAGACGGTGCACGCGTCACGGCGATCTTGCTCACGCACCGGCACCACGACCACTCCGACGGCGCGCGCATGTTCGCCGAGGCGTTCGACGCGCAGGTTGCCGCGTTCGGCGGCCCGGATTACCTCGCGGACGTGGTCGTGAGCGACGGGACCCGCGTCGGCGGGCACGGAACGTTCCTCACGGCCGTGCACACGCCCGGCCACGCTTCCGACCACGTGTGCTACGTGCTCGAAGAGGAAGGCGTCGTGTTCAGCGGCGACCACGTGCTCGGCCGCGGAACCACGATCGTTGCGTTTCCCGACGGCGACATGGCCGCGTACATGGCGTCGCTCGAACGCGTGCGCGCGCTGAACCCGCAGCGCATCTTCCCGGGGCACGGCCCGATCCTCGACGACCCTGCGCCGGTGCTCACCGAGTACGTCGAGCACCGGCTCATGCGCGAACGGCAAATCGTCGACGCGCTGGGCAAAGGCGAGGGATCGCCCATGGATCTCGTCAAGCGCATCTACACCGACGTCGATCCGAAGCTACACACCGCGGCGGAGTACAACGTGCGCGCGCAC
>JBIOWR010000180.1:0-2488 GCA_044868775.1 Actinomycetota bacterium | reverse complement strand
GACCCGGTGACGGCGACCGCGCTCTGCCCGATCGCGATGACCGACGCAGCAGCGCGCGTGCTGCTCACGCACGACGCCGCGCTCGCCGAGACATACGTGCCTCGGCTCACCGCGCGACGCGGCGCGTGGACGTCGGGGCAGTGGATGACGGAGAAGGAAGGCGGTTCCGACGTGGGGCGCACCGGCACGGTCGCACGCCCCGTGGGCGACGGCACGTACACGTTGCACGGAACGAAGTGGTTCACGTCCGCGACGACGGCCGACATGACGCTCGCTTTGGCGCGCCCCGAGGGAACGGGGCCCGGCAGCAGCAACCTGTCGCTGTTCCTGTTGGAGCTTCGCCGTCCGGACGGTTCGTGGAACGGCATCACGGTTCGGCGCTTGAAGGACAAGCTCGGCACGCGCGGCTTGCCCACCGCCGAGCTGGACCTCGACGGAACCGTTGCGGTGCCGGTCGGCGGCATCGGTCGCGGCGTTCCGAAGGTCTCCATCATGCTGAACATCACGCGCCTCGGCGCGGCCGGCGGCAGCGTCGCCGGAACCGGGTACCTGCTCGGGCTCGCACGCGATTACGCATCGCGTCGTGAGGTCTTTGGGAGATTGTTGAAGGACCAGCCCGTGCATCGCGTGTGGCTCGCGCGCATCGCGGCCGAGTACGAGGCGATGCTCGCGCTGACGTCCCGCGGCGGCCAGCTCGTCGGCGAGCTGGAGCACGGCGGCGGCGATGCTGCGCTGACGCGATTGGTGACGCCGTTGACGAAGCTGGCGTGCGCGCGGCAAGCGGTGTGGGCGTGCAGCGAATTGGTGGAGTCGTTCGGCGGCGCCGGGTACCTGGAGGACACGGGCATCCCGCGCGTGTTGCGCAACGTGCACGTGAATTGCATTTGGGAAGGGACGACGAGCGTGATGGCGCTCGACGTGATGCGCGCGTTGCGCTCGTCGGATGCGTCGGGCGCTTTCGTGGAGGAAGTCGAGTCGAAGGCGCGCGCGTACGATCACCCCTTGCTCGCCGACGCGTCGCGACGCGTGCTCTCTGCTCTCGACGAGCTGCGCGTGATGCTGGCGGAACCGCGCGAGGAGGAAGCGCGGCGCCTCGGCTGGGCCATGGCGCGCACATACGAGGCTGCACTGCTGTGCGAAGCCGGCGGCTGGGCGCTCGACAAGCACGGCGACCGGCGCACCGCGACCGCAGCGGACGTGTTCACGCGCGAGCCGTTGATCGGTCCCGACCTCGCTCCCGAGGACGCGCTGGCGGAGCTTGCCTTCTAGCACACCGGTATCTGTACCGCGCGCCCTCGCGCGCGGGTTGCGCAAACACTGTCCGCGCTGCGATCACGCGCCGCTGTTCTCGCGCTACTTCACGATGGCGGAACGTTGCCCGTCGTGCGGCTTGCAATTCGAGCGCGGCGAAAGCGCCGGTCATTTCCTCGGCGGCATGATGGTCGCGATCGCCTTCGCCGAGATCGCCTTCGCGCTGACGTTCGTTCTCGGCCTGGTGCTTACATGGCCGTCCGTGCCGTGGCTGAAGCTGACGATCGCGTGTCTCGTGGTCAACGCCGTCGTGCCGATCCTGTTGTACCCGGTGTCGCTCTCGCTGTGGGCGGCGATCGACCTCGTGATGTTCCGCCGCGCGGAGCGTTAGCGCGCCGGAGCGGCGGAGCCGCGGAGGCGCGCGGCGCGGTGCTGGCGGCCTGCGTGGTAGGACGAGCGCACGAGCGGGCCCGACTCCACCCAGGTGAAGCCGATCTCTTCCTCGCCGATGCGCTTCCACTCCGCGAACTCGTCGGGGTGCACGTAGCGTGCGACCGGCATCTGTAACGGCGATGGGCGCAAGTACTGGCCGATCGTAAGCAAGTCGCAACCGGCTTCGCGTAGGTCGCGCATCGTGTCGACGACCTCGTCGAAACGCTCGCCCATCCCGGCGATGATGTTCGACTTCGTGAAGCAATCGTCGGGTAGCATCGCGCGCGCGCGGCGGAGCACGCCGAGCGAGCCGTCGAACGAGAACGCCGGGCGGATGCGGCCGAACAGCCGGCGCACCGTCTCCAGGTTGTGCGCGAACACGTCCGGCCGCGCATCGCACACCGCGCGGATCGCGTCGTCGTCTCCCTTGAAATCCGGCACGAGCAGCTCCACGCCGCACCCGGGAACCTGCGCGCGTATCTCGCGCGTGCACTCCGCGAACAGCCATGCGCTGCCGTCGGGCAGGTCGTCGCGCGCGACGCCGGTGAGCACGACGTAGCGCAGACCCATCGTGCGGACGGCGTCCGCGATCCTCGCGGGCTCGTCCTCATCGACCGCGTCGGGCCGCGCAGTCATCACGTCGCAGAAGCCGCAGCGGCGGGTGCATCTCGATCCGAGGAGCAGGAACGTGGCCTCGCGCTCCTCCCAGCACTCCCCGACGTTCGGGCACATCGCCTCCTCGCACACGGTGTGCAGGGAGTGGCCGCGCATCAGCTCCTTCAGCTCCGTGTAGTTGGGTCCGCCG
>JBIOWR010000179.1:0-7468 GCA_044868775.1 Actinomycetota bacterium | reverse complement strand
AGGTGCTGATTCCCGCGTCGCTCGCGTGGACGATGGCGACCGCGCTGTTCATCGTGCTGGAGCAGGAGGTGAGCCGCACGGCGCTCGTGATCGGCATCGGCGTCGCGCTGGAGCTTGCGTTCGCGGTGTGGCTCGCCGGCGTGACGCGTCGCGCGCTCGCGAAGCAGGCAGCCAAGAAGGGGGGTGAGGCGCGTGTTGCTTGAGATCCTCAAGGGGCTGGCCGTTACCGCGAAGCACATGCTGCGCAAACCGGTGACGATCGAGTACCCCGAGCACAAGAAGGAGTACGCGGCGCGGTACCACGGCCGGCACCAGCTGAACCGCTACCAAGACGGGCTGGAGAAGTGCATCGGCTGCGAGCTGTGCGCGTGGGCGTGCCCGGCCGACGCCATCTACGTGCAGGGCGCGGACAACACACCGGACGCGCGCTTCTCGCCCGGAGAGCGGTACGCGATCGACTACCAGATCAATTACCTCCGCTGTATCTTCTGCGGCTTGTGCATCGAGGCGTGCCCGACGCGCGCGCTCACGATGACCCAGGAGGACGACGTCGCGAACACCACGCGCGAGTCGATGATCTTCACCAAGGACATGCTGCTCGCGCCGCTGCCGCCGGGCGCGACCCCGCCGCCGCACACCGACGCGGAGGTGCAAGCGCGCGGCCTCGACTATTACGGAGGCTTTGCGATGACGACGCCGCTTGCATCGGCGCAACGCGCGGCCGCGCAAGGCGGCGCGTCGGGACCGGCGTCGACGAGCGTGGAGCCGCCGCCCCCGGGCCGCCCGCAGGACCCGACGACGTCGGAGGCGTCGCCGGCATGAGCGAGTTCATCACGTTCTGGATCGCTGCGCCGGTCGCGCTCGGGAGCGCGATCTTCATGCTGTGGTTCGCGCGCAGCCCGGTGCACTCCGCGCTGTTCCTCGTGCTCAACCTCATGGCGATCGCCGTGCTGTTCATCGTCCTCGATGCCCAATTCCTCGGCGTCGTGCAGTTCATCATCTACGCCGGCGCGATCATGGTGCTGTTCCTGTTCGTGATCATGCTGCTCGGCGTGCAGCGCGAGGACGTCCTCCCGAAAGCGCAAGAGCCGCTGGTGCTCGCGTCGGGTGCGCTCGGGCTCGCGCTCGCGGTGGGCCTCATCTACGTCGTGCGCAGCGCGTTCTTCGAAGCGACGTTCGCGGGCCTGGAGGAGGCCAACCGAGCCGGCAACGTGCAAGCGCTCGGGCGCGAGCTCTTCCAGCGGTTCGCGTTCCCGTTCGAGGTCACCTCGATCCTGCTCGTCGTTGCGGCCATCGGCGCGATGATCCTCGGTCGCAGCCACACCGAAGAAGAGGACGCCCTCGAACCGGAGCGCGTGTCGTGATCGCGCTCACCGTGCAGCCGGCGCAATTCCTCGCGCTCGCGGCGCTGCTGTTCGCGGTCGGCGTCGCCGGGTTCCTCACGCGCCGCAACGTGCTGATCATCTTCATGTCGATCGAGCTGATGCTGAACGCCGTCAACCTCACGCTGGTGACGTTCTCGAAGGTGCTGGGCAATCTCGACGGCCAGGTGCTCGCGTTCTTCGTCATCGTGGTGGCGGCCGCTGAAGCCGTGGTCGGCCTCGCGCTCATCGTGTCGATGTACCGCCGCAAGCGAACCGCGTCCGTCGACGACCTGAAGGTTTTGCGATGGTGACGCCGGGCTGGGTTCGCAGCGCGTGGCTGATCCCCTTCTTCCCGCTGCTCGGCGCGACGATCTTGCTGCTGCTCGGCGGGCGCATGAAGCGCGCCGCGGGCGCGATCGCCACGACGATGATGGCCGCGTCGTTCACCGTCGGCCTCGCAACGTTCTTCGCCGTGGTCGCGCGCCCGGCCGAGGGACGCCGGTTCGTGCAAACGCTGTACGAGTGGATTCCCGCCGGAAACTTCACGGTGAAGGCCGACTATCGCATCGATCCGCTGTCGCTCGTGATGATCCTCGTCGTCACCGGCGTCGGCGCGCTGATCCATCTCTACTCCACGGGATACATGCGGGGAGACGAGCGCGAGCACCGGTACTTCGCCTACCTCAACCTGTTCGCGTTCTCGATGCTCGTGCTGGTGATGGCGAACAACTTCCTCACGCTGTACGTCGGCTGGGAGGGCGTCGGCCTCTGCTCGTACCTGCTGATCGGGTTCTGGTTCGACCGGCGCACGGCCGCCGCCGCGGCGAAGAAGGCGTTCATCACCAACCGCGTCGGCGACGTCTCGTTCGCCATCGGCATCATGCTGATCTTCGTCACGTTCGGAACGCTGGACTTCGGCGAAGTGTTCGCGCAGGCCGGAACGATCGGCGACGCGACGGCCACCGCGATCGCGCTGCTGCTGTTCGGCGGCGCGGTGGGAAAGAGCGCGCAGATCCCGTTGTTCGTGTGGCTTCCCGACGCGATGGAAGGTCCGACGCCGGTCAGCGCGCTCATCCACGCGGCGACGATGGTCACGGCCGGCGTGTACATGGTCGCGCGCTCGCACGCGATCTTCGACCTGACGACGGCGGCGCTCGACGTGGTGGCGTGGATCGGCGCCGCCACCGCCCTGTACGCCGCGATCGTTGCGACGGCGCAAGACGACATCAAACGCGTGCTCGCGTACTCCACGATCTCGCAGCTCGGGTTCATGTTCGTCGGGGTCGGCGTCGCGTCGTACTCCGCCGGCATCTTCCACCTCGTGACGCACGCGTTCTTCAAGGCGCTGCTGTTCCTCAGCGCCGGCAGCGTGATCCACGCGCTCGCCGGCGAGCAGAGCATGCTGCGCATGGGAGGCATCTGGCGGAAGGTGCCGTGGACGGCGTCGGTGATGATCGCCGGATGGCTCGCGATCATCGCGTTCCCGGGAACGAGCGGCTTCTTCTCCAAGGACGAGATCCTCGCGTCGGCGTATCGCGACGGCTCCACCGCGCTGTGGCTGGTGCTGCTCGCCGCGACGATCGGAACCGGCTTCTACATGTCGCGGCTCATCTTCATGACATTCTTCGGTTCGAGCCGCGTGGACGCGGGCGTGCACCCGCACGAGTCGCCGCCCTCGATGGTGTTCCCGCTCGTGCTCCTCGCAGGCGCGTCGCTGATCGGCGGCGTCGTCGGCATCGGCGGGCACGAAGGCGCATTGCAGCGGTTCCTCGAGCCGTCGGTCGCGGCGGCGCATACGGCAGAAGCCACCACCGGGGGTTTGAGCGAGCTCGCGCTCGGAGCGATCGCGTTCGGCGCGTCGGCGGCCGGGACCGCGGTGGCCGGGTACATGTACCTCGGCGGCTTCGGATGGCAGCTGCGGCGTGAGCGCGCGAGCGCGTTGCGCACCGCGGCACAGCGCGGCTTCTACGTCGACGACGCGTATCAGTTCCTGTTCACCGGCGTCGGAAAGGTCGCGGCGGCGTCGCTCGCGGTGTTCGACGCGCGCATCGTCGACGGCGCGGTGAACTGGATCGGCACCGGCATCAACGGCCTCGCGGCGATCGGCCGTCGGGTCCAGTCGGGGCTGATCCGTGGCTACGGCGTCGGCGTGCTGGCGGGGATGATCGTGCTGCTGGCCTTGTTCCTGGTGCGGGTGCGCTGATGCTGTCGGCGACGTTGTGGCTTCCGCTCGCCGGCGCGATCGCGATCGCGTTCGTGCCGCGCGATCGCAGCGCGCTCCACCGCTGGATCGCGCTCGCGACGTCGATCGCGAGCTTCGGCCTCACGCTCGCCGTGCTCGCGATGTTCAAGACCGGCGAAGCCGGCTATCAGATGGTCGAGCATCGCACGTGGATCGTAGCGATCGGCGCGAGCTACAAGATCGGCATCGACGGCATCAGCCTGTTCCTCGTCGTGATGACCGGCTTCCTCATGCCGATCGGCGTCCTTGCAAGCTGGAAGATCGAGCAGAACACCAAGCTGTTCATGGTGATGCTGCTGTCGTTGCAGACGGCGGTGTTCGGCGTGTTCCTGTCGCTCGACATGCTGCTGTTCATGCTCTTCTGGGACGCGGTGCTCGTGCCGATGTACTTCCTCATCGGGTACTGGGGCTACGAGCGGCGCGTGTACGCGGCGGTGAAGTTCTTCCTCTACACCTTCCTCGGCGGCGTGCTGATGCTCGCCGGCATCGTTGCGCTCGCCGTGCTCGCGCGCGGGCAGACCGGGGGCCTCACGTTCGACGTCGAGAAGCTCGCCGGCACGACGTTCGCGCTGGGCACCCAGCGCTGGCTGTTCCTGTCGTTCTTCGCCGCGTTCGCGATCAAGGTGCCGCTGTTCCCGCTGCACACGTGGTTGCCCGACGCGCACACCGAAGCGCCGACGGCGGGCTCGATCGTGCTTGCGGCGGTGTTGCTGAAGATGGGCACCTACGGCTTCATTCGCTTCTCGATCCCGCTGTTCCCCGACGCGACGCGCGAGCTGACGCCGTTCATCGTCGTGCTCGCGCTCATCGGCATCGTCTACGGCGCGATCGTCGCCGCGATGCAGACGGACTTGAAACGCCTCGTTGCGTACTCGAGCGTGTCGCACCTCGGCTTCGTCGTGCTCGGCATCTTCGCGCTGACGACGCAAGGGTTGCAGGGTGGCACGCTGCAAATGATCAACCACGGCATCTCCACCGGCGGGCTGTTCTTGCTCGTCGGCATGCTGTACGAGCGGCGGCACACCCGGCTGATCGCCGACTACGGCGGGATCGCGAAGGCGGTGCCGTGGCTGGCGGGGTTCTTCCTCGTGATGGCGCTGTCGTCGATCGCGCTGCCGGGCACGAACGGCTTCGTCGGAGAGTTCCTCATCCTCGTCGGCTCGTTCGTGCGCGAGCGCCCGTGGGCGATCATCGCCGCCGCCGGCATGATCCTGTCGGCGCTGTACTTGCTGTGGGCGTACCAGCGCGTGTTCCACGGGCCGATCGAACGGCCGGAAAACGAAGCGATTCCGGACCTGCGCGTGCGCGAGGTGCTCGCCGCCGCGCCGCTCGTGATCGTGGCGCTGCTCATCGGCGTATGGCCGAAGCCGTTCCTCGACCGCATGGGCCCGTCGCTCGAAGAGGTGCGCAAGCGCGTGCAGCAAACGCAACAGGTGACGACGGCCGGCGTCGTCGCGCAAGACCAAGGGGGGCGGTGACGGCATGCCGTTCGAAGCCCCCGCGATCGCGTGGAAGGCCATCTCTCCGGAACTCGCCCTTATCGGAGGCGCGCTCGTCGCGCTCACCATCGACGCGCTCAAGCCTTCGGTGAACCGCCGATTCCTCGCCGGGTGGTCGCTCGCGACGATCGCGCTTGCGGGATGGTTCACGTACGACACGCGCGGCCTGCGCGCGGTCGTGCTGCAAGGCATGATCGCCGTCGACGGCGTCTCGTTGTTCGGACGCTTGATCCTGCTGATCACCGCGGCAATGGGCATCTTGCTGAGCTACGACTACCTCTCGCGCCGCGGCATCCATCGCGGCGAGTACTACCCGCTGCTGCTGTTCGCCACCGCCGGGATGACGATGCTCGCGGCGTCGAACGACCTGCTGATGCTGTTCCTCTCGCTCGAGGTGCTGTCGCTCGCGCTGTACGTGATGGTCGGCTTCGCGCGCCGCGACGACAAGAGCCAGGAGGGAGCGATCAAGTACTTCTTGCTCGGCTCGTTCTCGAGCGCGTTCCTGCTGTACGGCCTTGCGTTCGCGTACGGCGCCACCGGCGCGACGCGGCTGTCGGCGATCGCCGACAAGATCGCAAACGGCGGTGTCGACGAACGGCTGCTGTTCGTGTCGGTTGCGCTCGTTGCCGTCGGCCTAGCGTTCAAGGTTGCCGCAGTGCCGTTCCATATGTGGACTCCCGACGCATACCAAGGAGCGCCGACGAGCGTCACCGGGTTCATGGCGGCCGGTACGAAAGCAGCCGCGTTCATCGCGTTCTTCCGCGTGTTCCTCGTGTCGTTCGGCGCGCTGCAATGGGATTGGCGGCCGGTGTTGTGGATCGTGGCGGTCGCGACGATGGTGGTCGGCTCCATCGTGGCGATCGCGCAGACGGACGTGAAGCGCATGCTCGCGTACTCATCGATCGCGCACGCCGGCTACGTCACGATCGGCCTCGTGGCTGCGAACGATCAAGGCGTGTCGGCGTCGTTGTTCTACTTGCTCATCTACGCGGTGATGGTGCTCGGCGCGTTCGGCGCGGTGATCGTCTCGGCGCCGGGCGGCATCGAACGCCTGAACCTCACCGAGTGGAGCGGGATCGCGCGGCGGCACCCGCTGTTCGGAGCGGCGATGACGCTGTTCCTCCTCGCGCTCGCCGGGCTGCCGCCCACCGCAGGTTTCGCCGGAAAGTTCTTGCTGTTCGAAGCGGCGCTGCGCGCGAACGAGAGCGCGCTCGTCGTGGTTGCCGCCCTCACGAGCGTGATCGCCGCCTTCTTCTACGTGCGGTTGATCGTGCTGATGTGGCTCCAGGACGCGCCCAGCGCCGAACCGCAACCACTCGGCACGTCGCCGGCCCTCTCGACCGGGCTCACGATCGCGGCGGCGGGCACGCTTCTGTTCGGCATCTGGCCGCAATGGCTCATCGAGCTTGCGCGGAACGCGGGACGGTTCGTGGGATGAACAGCGACGTGCTGTCCGCGATCACGCTCGACATCCGCGACGACCTCGCGCGCGTCGAGGACCGGCTCCGAGAGGCGATCTCGTCGGCCGAGGCGATGGTGCGCGAGCCCGCGCTGCACCTGCTCGAAGCCGGCGGCAAGCGGTTCCGCCCGATGCTGGTGCTGCTCGCCGGCCACCTCGGCAACCCGACCGACGAGCGGCTCGTGCCGTGCGCTGTCGCGATCGAGCTGACGCACCTCGCGACGCTGTATCACGACGACGTGATCGATGAGGCGAATGTTCGGAGAGGGGTGAGGAGCGTCAACGCCGCGTACGGGAACCGCATCGCGATCCTCGCCGGCGACTATCTCTTCGCGCGCTCGTCGGGCATCGCGGCCGACCTCGGCCCTGTCGTCAGCCGCATCCTCGCCGACACCATCGCCGAGCTGTGCGAGGGTCAGATCATGGAGGGCGAGAGCGCCGGTCGCGAGCCGTCCGAGCACTACCTCGCCGTCATCGACAAGAAGACGGCCGCGCTGATCGCAACCAGCTGCCGTCTCGGCGCGTGGCTGGCCGACGCGCCACACGACGTCGTCGACGCCGCCGAGCGGTACGGCCGCGCGCTCGGCATGGCGTTCCAACTCTCCGACGACGTGCTCGACATCGCCGGCCGCCCCGAGGACTCCGGCAAGCTCCCCGGCACCGACTTGCGCGAAGGCGTGCACACGCTCCCGGTGCTCGAGACGCTCGCGGGGCGCGCGCCCGGCGCCGACGACTTGCGCGCCGCGCTCACTGCCGGCGACGACCAAGGCGTCGAGGCAGCCCTCGCGTTGCTGCGCTCCAACGGGTCGATCGCGCTCGCGCACCGCACGGTCGAGGCGTGGGCGCGCGCCGCGAAGGACGCTCTCGAAGGTATCCCGCGCTCACCCGGACGCGCCGCGCTCGA
>JBIOWR010000178.1:0-4175 GCA_044868775.1 Actinomycetota bacterium | reverse complement strand
CAGCCCGACATCACCCACGTCTCGTCCGACACTGCGGTCAGGTTGCGCCCTCCGAACAGCACGGTGGAGCCGTTGGCCGCGTGGTACGACATCGCCGACAGCTCTCGGGACGAAGGCTGATGCGAATAGTTCGGCGTCACCGCCGGTCGCCAGCACGAGGTGTCGTTGACGGTCGGGCCGTCCTGGCACGGCGGGCCCCACGTGTTCAGCGGACCCTCTGGGAGGGCCGGGTCGCCGGTGTCCTTCCAGTAGAACGTCGCCGACAGGAACGGGTCGTCTCCCGAGCCGAACGCTACGTACCTCCACCCCCCGAAGATCGCAGCGTGCAATCCGGAAGGCGTGCTCGTGAGCGCGGAGGCGAGGTTGGTTCTCCTTGAGGGGGTCGGATAGTCCCCACCCCACTGGTTCTCCGACGCCTTGCCTTGCACGAGGCGCCAACACGGGGACGCGCGGCCCGGGTAGTTCACGTCGGAGCACGACGTCGGGCTCCACGCCCACGTGCGGCCCCGCCACCCGAGATAATTCCACTTCGGGTCGTAGAAGTATCCGCCGTACAGCAGGTAGGTCTTGATGCTCGGCACGTAGACGAAGGCGTGTCCGGTCATGATGAACGGCGCGCACAGGCTTTCGTCATCCTTGTCGTTCGCAGGTGCGGCGCACGTCCTCCAGGATTGAGGGTGGCTACACGTGGGCGGACACTGCACCGCCCACGTGCCCTGCGCGGTCACCGCGTTATACGAGAACGACAACGTGTCGCCCATCCACGTCTGTCTCTCGGCCTTGTCTTTGTATCCCGGATTGAACCGGGGGTCGGTCGGTGAGGGCGAGGTTACGAGGACTGGGTCTTGCAGCATGTCGGATTCGCCTTGCTTGCCGCCGTATTCGGTGCACCCGAAATAGCCTGCGGAGTAGTTGGCGGAGTGACGTCCCCAGATGCCGATGCCGCGACACCCGCTGAAGATCGTGACTCTGCCCTCGGCCCCCGGCGTGCACGAGGCGGGCGCGCACGCGTCCGACGCCGCCTGCGTCCAGAAGCGGGCAAGCTTGGACGTGTCCGTTGCCGGCGAGTAGCTCAACCGCGTCCACGCGGAGCCGTTCCACGACCACGTGTCGTTGAAGCACCACGAGTAGTAGCTCTGATTCGCCGCGTCCTTCACGCTCAAGATCGGGTAGTAGTGCCAGTGAAACTCGTCCTCGACGAACGGCGTTTCTTCCTCGTCGGTGGGCAGCGGACCTTCGTCGCGTTTGAGCACGACCTGATCGTCCCAGCACGGAACCGCATTCGCGGGCGGCGTCGCGTTGCCGATCGTCTGGTAGAGCCCGCCGAACAGGATCACGGACTGACTGGTCTTGTCGTACGCCATGGACGCGAGCCAGCGAGCATGCGGCCACGTGTTCTCGGTGGCACCCGGCGGCTTGGCGACCGAAGTCCACGAGCTGCCGTTCCAGATCCACGTCTCGTCGTTGGTCGCTTGGCACCACGGACCCAATCCGATATCCGCGGTCTCTTCGATCTCCCCGTCGTCGTACACGGTGGCCCGCACCGTCGGCGTGGTGCGATTCCCGCATCCGCCGAACAGCACGGTCTTTGCGTTCTTCGCGTCGTAGGCCATCACGTGGCCGGCGCGGGCAGAGGGCGAGGTCGTCGGGCAGACACGGCTCCACACCGTGTACGACACCGGCGTGCACACCGAGGCGTCCGCAGTCTGGGCGCGAACGAAAAGCACCGCGGCGGCGAGCGTCGCAACGGAGAGAACGAAGGCGCCGCGGCGCCGCACGGAAATCGCGCGCGATGACATGAGGACCTCCCTGGAAGTCGCGCGAATGAGCGTGCGAACGTTCTTCGCCGCGCTTGTCTCGCTCTCCTTTCGCCGGATCGTTCCTTGTGAGACATTTAGCGCTCTTGATCGGCTCGGGGCAGTCTCTATAATCGCGACGCTTGGGGCGGCCGTCCGGCCGCCCCAGCGGCATGTTCGGAGCCTTGTGGACGGGGTGTGGAATGGGCGGCGAAAGATGTGGAGGGTCTGTTGATGACGGCGTTGTCGTACCCGGCCCGTAACGTACGCGCATGGCACAGATAAAGCCGTTTCCGACGAATGCGACCGGCGCGCGTGTGCCGCCGCACGACCTCGAGGCCGAGGAGTCCGTTCTCGGCTCGATGATGCTGTCGCGCAACGCCGTGGGCGAGGTGCTCGAGATCGTCCACGCGGAGGACTTCTATCGCGAGGCTCACGAGAAGATTTGCGCCGCGATCCTCGACCTCTTCTCGCGTGGCGAGCCGATCGACGCGATCACCGTCGGCGACGAGCTCAACCGGCGCGGACATCTCGAAGATGTCGGCGGCCACCCGACGCTGTACACGCTCGTGTCGAGCGTCCCGACCGCGGCGAACGCGGCGTACTACGCGCGCATCGTCGCGGAGCACGCGACGCTCCGACGCTTGATCGACGCCGCGACGCAGATCGCGCAAGAGGCGTACGACGTCCCGGGCGACGTCGAGAGCGCGATAAACCGCGCCGAGGAGCTCATCTACGCGGTAGCCGCGCGTCGCGTCGGGCAAGACTTCCGCCCGATCCGCGAGCTGCTCGCCGAGTCGATCGAGCAGCTCGAGACTCTCGCGTCGCGCTCGAGCGACGTGACCGGCGTGCCCACCGGCTTCGCCGACCTCGACGTGCTCACCTCCGGCTTCCAAGCCGGCAACCTGGTGCTGGTGGCCGCACGTCCCGCGATGGGCAAGTCGTCGCTGGTGATGAACGTCGCGCACCACGTCGCGCTCACCGAGCGCCTGCCGGTGGTGTGCTTCTCGTTGGAGATGTCCTGGATGGAGATCGTGCAACGACTCATTTGCGCGGAGGCGCGCGTGGACACCAAGAAGCTCCGCACCGGTCACCTCACCGAGGCGGACTGGACGCGCGTATCCAACGCCGTGGGACGCCTCGCCGAAGCGCCGCTGTTCATCGACGACACGCCGTCGATCTCGATGGGGGAGATTCGCGCGAAGTGCCGCCGCATCAAGCAGAAGCACGGGCTCGGGCTGGTCGTCGTGGACTACATCCAGCTCATGAGCTCGTCGCGGCGCATCGAGAACCGCGTGCAGGAGGTGGCGGAGATCTCCCGGTCGATGAAGATCCTTGCGAAGGAGCTGGACCTGCCGGTCGTCGCGGTGTCGCAGCTCTCGCGTAACCCCGAGCAGGCCGGGCGCGGCGGCGACCGGCGTCCGCGCCTCGCCGACCTGCGCGAGTCGGGTGCGCTCGAGCAGGACGCCGACATCGTGATATTCGTGTACCGCGACGAGGTCTACAACCCGGAGACGACCAAGCGCGGCGAGGCCGAGCTGATCATCGCAAAGCACCGCAACGGTCCGACCGGGTCGATCGACCTCGCGTTCCTCGGCCAGTACACGAAGTTCGCCGACCTTGCCCGCACGTCGTAAGTCGGCTCCGGCGGGCGCGAAGCGGCCGCGGGCGGCGAGCGTCGAGCGTGCGAGAGGTGCGCGGGCGGCGGAGATCGTTCGGCGGTTGCGCGAGACGTATCCGAAGGAGCATCCGCTGCGCCCGTTCGGCGGCGCGCTGGATCCGCTGTCCGAGCTGATCTTCACCGTGCTGTCGCAGAACACCTCCGACGTCAATCGCGACCGGGCGTGGGACGCGATGCGCAAGCGGTATCCGAAGTGGGAGCATGTCGTGGCGGCGCGCCCGCGCGAGCTTGCGGCGTCGATCGCGGTCGGCGGGCTCTCGAACATCAAGGCGCCGCGCATCCAAGCGATCTTGCGCGAGGTTCGCGCGCGCGAAGGACGCTACTCGTTGGCACGGCTGAAGCGCGTGAGCGATGCGGAGGCGACGGAGTACCTGCTCTCGCTGCCCGGGATCGGGCCGAAGACCGCGGCCTGCGTGCTGGCGTTCTCGCTCGACCGGCCGCGGCTGCCGGTGGACACGCACGTGCACCGCGTCGCGAAACGGCTGGGACTCGCCGACGCCAAGTCGACGCCGGAGCAGGCGCAAGCGCAGCTGGAGGCGTTGATCCCGGAGGCCGATCGCATCGAGGCGCACGTGACGCTCATCGCGCACGGGCGCGGGACGTGCCGCGCGCAGCGGCCGGCGTGCGGCTCGTGCGTGCTCTTCGATGTCTGTCCTGCGGGCCCGGTGCTGGTGGCACGTGCGGAGGTGGACGCGGGG
>JBIOWR010000177.1:0-6060 GCA_044868775.1 Actinomycetota bacterium | reverse complement strand
GCGAACCGTCACCGGTGCCGGGTGCGGCGAGTACTTCACCGCGTTGTCGATGAGGTTGATGAGGATCTCCTCGACCTTGCGGTGGTCGCCGTGCACCCACACCTCGTCCGGGCCGTCGATGACGATCTGCCGGTCGTTCCACTTGAGCGCGAACTGCGCGACGAGGTCGGATACCAGCATGCGCAAGTCCAGGACCTGCGGCTCGATCTTCAGTCGCTTCGCGTCGATGCGCGACACCTGCAGCAGGTCCTCGACCAGGCGCGTCAGCCGGTCCGCCTGCTCGTTCACGGTCGTCAGGTACTCGCGACGTGCTTTCGGCAGCAGTTGCGCGTCGCGCTGGAGCAAGGTCTTCGCGAAGCCCTTGATCGCCGTCAGGGGAGAGCGCAGCTCGTGGGAGACGATCGACACGAAGTCGCGCTGCATCGTCTCCATCTCTTTCTGCTCGGTGATGTCGCGCGCCGTGACGAGCACCAGCGCGACCGGGCCGTCGCCGGCGCGGATCGGGCTGAAGGTGCCGCCCACCCAGCGCTCCTTGCCGTCGGCGATGCGCAGCCTCAGCTCGAGCGTGCAGGGCTCGGCGGTGGCGAGCGCCACCGCGATCGGGTGCTCGGCGCCTTCGAGCGGCTCGCCCGAGGCCGCGGCGAACCGCAGCACGGCCGGCGCGTACCCCATCAGCGCGTCGGATCCGCGGACGCCGACGAGCTTCTCCATGGCCGGGTTGAACCGCAGCACGCGCAGCTCCGGGTCCACCACGGCGATCCCGTCCGCGCTGCCGTCGAGCAGCGTGGCGTTGGTGTCGCGCTCGCGCTGGAGCTCGGACAAGGTCTCGACGCGCGTGGAAAGCTTCGCGCTCTCGATCTCCTGGTGCGTGAGCTGCTGGGAGAGCGAGGTCAGGTTGCGCTCGCGGTCGATCGCGTACAGCACGAAGCCCGCGATGAGCCCGATGAGCGCGATGCGCAGTGTCGACTCGGGGACCAGCGGCAGCTCGACCTTGCCGTGCCGGTCGCCCGTCACCAAGAACAGGACGGCCGCAAGGGACCCAAGGATCGCAAACGTCGTCAGCCAGAGTTGACGGCGCGCGCGTGCGATGCGCCTGGGGTCGTTGCGCGACGGTGCCTCGTCCACGGGGTCCCTTCGTAGGTCGCTACAAGGCATATCGGCCGCGGGCGTGGCCTTTTGAAGCAGGCGCGCCCTTTTATCAGGGGCATCGGCTTTATCAGGGGCCTCGGCGCGCTTTGCGAGGCGCTCCCGCGCTGGATTTGCGTTGTGGAGAGTTTCCAGGACGCGCTCGTGGGTATGTGAAACGTCCGATTTGACCCGGAGTGCCCGGCCCGGCACGGTGGGACCCCGTGTACCGGCGCCCGGGGCGCCGGCCCGGCGTTCAGGGCGCCGGGTGGCCGACACGAGGAGTTCCGTCATGATCCTTGGTCATCGACGTCGCGGGCTGGTCGCCGCCGCGGCGCTCCTCTGGCTCTCCAGCATCCCGGTGACGCTCGCGCTGGCATCCTCCGGCGAGGGCGCCCCCGCGCGCAGCACCGCGGTGGCCGGAGCCGCCGCGATCCGCACGCTGCCGCCGTCGGTGCCGGCGCGCGTCGACCGCATGCCGCGCGTATCGCGCGGGGCCGGAGCCACCGCTTTCGTCGGACGCGACGGGGAGGAGATCACGGCGCACCGCCTCGCCCGGTACCTCCGCCGCCGTGGGTCGCCGATGGCCACGCACGCCTCGACGCTCGTGACGGCGGGAATGCGGTACGGCATCGACCCGCGCGCGATCGTGGCGATCGCCGGCGTCGAGTCGCACTTCGGCGACGTGATGCCGTGCTTCAACGCGTGGGGGTGGGGACCGAACGAGTGCCGGTGGTCGTCGTGGCGTCAGGCCATCATGTCCTACGCGCGCGTGGTCACCGAGGCGTACCCGTCGCTGCGACACGGCGACTTCGCCACCGCGAGCCGCGGGTACAACCCGCTGAACGCCGAGCGGTGGGCCGCGAAGTGCCGCGCGTACTTCAGCGCGATCTAAGCCATTTTCGGCCGTCTCCGCCCGAAATCGCTGTTGCCCGGTCGCGCCGCGCTGTCCCTTTGATCCTGGTGTGAAGGCGCTTGCAACCCGGAACTCGAATCGGGCGCGCTCGTTGGAGAGGATGACGCGCACGGGCCAGGCGGTAAGGCCCGAAGGAATCACTAAAGCGGCCCTCCTCGGTGCCGATACCAGGGGCAAGTGAAGCGGCACCAGGCCGCGAATGACGGAGGAAAACCGTGACGACGATCAAGGCAACGTGTCCCCGGTGCGGTGAGGTCGAGCTCACTCCCGACGACCTCGAGCTCCGCGTGTGCACGCATGCGCCTGCGTCGTACTACGCATTCGACTGCCCGGTGTGCACCGAGCGCGTCCAGAAACCGGCCGACGACCGCGTCGTGCAGCTGCTCATCTCCGGCGGCGTGCGCGCGTCCGTGTGGGAGCTCCCCGAGGAGCTGTCCGAGTCGCACGACGGGCCCGCATTCACCTTCGACGACCTTCTCGACTTCCACCTCTTGCTCGAGCAGCCGGACTGGTTCGAGCGCCTCTACCGAGTCGCGTCGTAAGCCGCGCGGGATAGAATCCCGCTCGCTGTGATCCTCGCCGTCTCCGGCATCGTCTGGTCCGTTTTCGGGCTCGTCCTCTTCCTGTCCGCGCTGCTGCTGCTGCGCATGCTCCGGGAGCTGTCGCGGCGGCTGCGGGATTTCCGCGCAGCGACCGAGCAAGCCAAGGCAAAGCTCGACCCTGCCTTGACCGAGGTGCGCGACCTGCTGGAGCAGGCCAACGAGGGGATGGCGCGCCTGCAATCGCGCAGCGTGCGCAACCGGGATCGGTAGGCGCCGGTTCCGTTTCGTCCGGTGCGGCAGGTCGCCGGCGCGCGGGCCACGAACACCTAACCCCGAGTGTTACGATGAGCCTCGCCGAACGAGGCTTCCATTGGAGGGTTTCGTGCTCGCTCTTTTCCAGGACCTCGGCCCGCCCGAGATCATCATCATCCTGTTGCTCGCGCTCCTGCTCTTTGGCGCGAAGCGCTTGCCGGAGATCGGCCGCGGCCTCGGCAAGGGCATCCGTGAGTTCAAGGGCGGTGTGAAGGGGCTCGCCGACGACGTCAAGGTCGGCATGGAGGACGACGCCAAGTCGGCTCCGGCGCCGCGCGCCGAAGCGCCCTCCCGCGCCGAGACGCCGGCCGGCTCCGAGTCGCCCACCCGCAAGGACGCCGCGGACTAGCGTCAGGCGTCCGCCGCCCTGAGCACCGTCAAGCCATCCACGCGCCGGCGGCGCGTTCGTTTGCGTCGCGCGCGCGCCGCGCCGTCCGACGCGCGCATGTCGGTGATCGAGCATCTCGAAGAGCTCCGCAAGCGCCTCATCATCATCGTCATCGCGTTCGTCCTGACGACGATCTTGGCGTACGTCTTCTACACACCGATCCTCGATTTCTTGCTGGACCCGGTGATCAGCAAGCGTGTGCCGGCCGTGTACGTCTCCGGCGTGACCACCGCGTTCGTCGTGCGCTTGAAGGTCTCGATCTTCGCGGGGTTCGTGCTGGCGCTGCCCGTGGTGCTGTTCCAGCTCTGGCGCTTCATCACGCCGGGGCTCGAGTCGCGCGAGAAGCGGTACGCGGTGCCGTTCGTCGCCTCGTCGCTGGGGCTGTTCGCCCTCGGCACCTACTTCGCGTTCCTGATCCTGCCGACCGGCATCAAGTTCCTGCTGGCGTTCGCGTCCGGGCCGCTGCAGCCGCTGATCTTCGTCGACCAGTACCTGTCGTTCCTCATGTTCATGATCCTCGCGTTCGGGATCACGTTCGAGTTCCCGCTCGTGCTGATCTTCCTCGCCGGGGTCGGCGTGATCTCCTCCCAAAGCCTGCGCAAGAGACGCCGCCACGCATTGTTCTTCGCGTTCGTCGCCGCAGCGGTGGCCACGCCGTCGCAGGACCCGTACTCGATGACGGCGATGGCGCTCCCGCTCTATATCCTGTACGAGGCCTCGATCCTCGTGGTCCGGTTCGTGCTCAAGAAATAAAGGGGACGTTGAATGGCGATCAAGGGCAAGTCCAAGAGTCGCGGCGGCAAGGCGCGCTCGTCCGCGCCGAGGCCGGTCATCACCGAACGCAAGCCTCCATTCCTCGCGCGCAAGAGCGTGCGCATCGCGATCGTCGCCGTGTTCGGGGTGGCGGCGATCCTCGGCGCGCTGCGCGTGTGGCAGAACAAGGGCCGGTCGAACGACCTGCGCGCGTACGATCGCGCCTTGACCCGCTCGCAGGCGCTCATCGTCACGCACTTCGAGGAAGGCTCGCTGACCGGGTTCCGCACGAGCATCCAGGAGTTCAAGGACGGCAAGCTCGACCCGAAGCGCTTCAGGGACCTGGCCGCGTTGTGGGAGAAGGACTTTCGCGCTTCCAAGGAATCCGTCGCCAAGCTGAAGCCGCCGAAGCAGCTCGGCAATGCGCAGGAGCTCGTCGTTCAAGGGATCGACGCGTACGTCGGCATCGCGCGCATGTATCAGATGGCCGCGACGCAGCGGGAGATCGCGACCGAGAGCCAGAACGTGGCCAAGGCCGAGAAGGACGCGGCACAAAAGAAGAAGCTCGAAGCGCAAGCCAAGAAGGACGCCGACCAGGTGCAGGTCATCCTGTTGCAGGTGGGGGAGTGGCAGACGCGCGCGGACGCCTTGTACTCGCTCGGCATCAAGAGGATCACCGAGCTGAAAGTCGAGTGGGGCGTCGAGAAGCCGAGCACGTCGCAGCCCGGCTCGTCCCCGCAGTCCGGCTCCGCGCCGGTCGGCGTGGTGGCGGCGTTCGCCGGCGTGGTGGCCCTGCGCCGCGTTTCGTAAGTGCCGCGCGAGCTGGCGCTCGTCTACAACCCGACGGCGGGACGTGGCAAGGCGGCGCGTCTCGTCGACGACGTCGCCGCGCGCTTGCGATCCCTGGGCTGCACGGTCGAGGTTCACGCGTCGTCGTCGGCGACGCACGCCGTGGAGCTGGCGCACGCCGCCGCCGCGTCGCACGAGGCGGTGGTCGCGATGGGAGGCGACGGAATGGTGTCGCTCGTCGCCAACGGCGTCCTGGGATCGCAGGCGGCGTTCGGCATCGTGCCCTCGGGCTCGGGGAATGATTTCGCGGCGTGGATCGGATATCCGCGCCGGGACCCCATGGCCGCGTGCGCGATCGTTGCGAACGGAGCCGTGCGCCGCGTGGACGTCGGCCGCATCGCCGGAGGGCGCGCGTTCCTGTGCGTGGCCGGCGGCGGGTTCGACTCCGAGGTGAATCGCGACGCGAACCGCATCAGGTTCGCGCGCGGCACCGCCGTGTACGTGGTCGCGGTGCTGCGCACGCTCGCGCGCTTCCGGCCGTCGCGTTTCACCGTTCGTCTCGACGGCGTGACCGAGTCGTTCGACGGCATGTTCGTCGCCGTGGGCAACGCCGGCTCGTACGGCGGCGGCATGAAGATCACGCCGAACGCGGTTCCCGACGACGGGCTGTTCGACGTGTGTCTCGTGAAGGCGATGTCGCGGGCGGCGCTGTTCGCGCAGCTGCCGCGGCTGTTCTCCGGGACGCACGTGCGGCACCCGGCCGTGGAGATTCGCCGCGCCTCGGACGTGGAGATCGCCTCCGAGCGCGAGTTCTATCTGTACGCCGACGGCGAGGAGGTGGCGCCGCTCCCGGCGCGCCTCACCGTGGAGCCGCGCGCGCTGCCGGCGATCGTGCCGGCCTGAGGCTCGACATCGCCCGTCCCCCCATAGGATGGACGCGATGACGCTCGCAACCGAGTTCGAATCTTCGTTTCCGTTCGCGTTCGACGAGTTCCAGCGCCGGGGTTGCGCTGCGCTCGAAGGTGGCCGCAGCGTCCTCGTGTGCGCACCCACCGGCGCCGGCAAGACGGTCGTCGGAGAGTTCGCGGTGTGGACGGCGATTCGCACGGGTCGCAAGGCGTTCTACACGACGCCGCTCAAAGCGCTCTCCAACCAAAAGTTCGGAGACTTCATCGCCGCGCACGGCGCCGCGAACGTCGGGCTGCTCACCGGCGACAACTCCATCAACGGCGACG
>JBIOWR010000176.1:0-4170 GCA_044868775.1 Actinomycetota bacterium | reverse complement strand
TGGCCGCCGGAGAGCTGCGACGGGTACGCGCTCGCCTTGCCGCCCAAGCCCACGTGCTCGAGCTCGCGCAGCGCGCGCTCGCGCGCGGCGTCGGGCGACAGCACGAGCACCTTCTCCAAAGCGAGGGTCACGTTGCGCACCACGCTCATGTGCGGGAACAGGTTGAGGTGCTGGAAGACGATGCCGACGCCGGTGCGGATGCGGTTGAGGTCGGCGGACGGGGCCGTGATCTCCTCGCCGTCGAGCCAGATACGGCCGCTCGTGGGCTCCTCGAGGCGGTTGATACAGCGCAGGAAGGTGCTCTTGCCCGACCCGCTCGGGCCGACGACGCACACGACCTCGCGCTCGGCGACGGTCGTGCTGATCCCGCGCAGCACGTCGAGGTCGCCGAAGCGCTTGTGCAAGTCCTCGACGACGACCTTGGGCGGCGAGGTCATGCGTTGCGCAACCTGCGATCGAGGCGGTTCACGATGCGCGTCAGCGGCACGGTCATCGTGAGGTAGATCAGGGAGGCCGCCAGCAGCGGCGTCGCGTTGCCGGTGTTTGCGTACGCGTCGCGCGCCACGCGCAGCACCTCTCGCGTGGCGATCGTCGTGCCGATCACCGACACCAGCGACGAGTCCTTGAGGAGCGCGACGAACTCGTTCATCAACGGAGGGATCACGCGGCGCACCGCTTGCGGCACGACCACGTAACGCATCGCGCTGCGATACGGGAGGCCGAGGGAGCGCGCGGCCTCCATCTGTCCTCGCTCCACGGATTGGATTCCGGCGCGAAAGATCTCCGCGACGTACGCGGCGCTGTTGAGCGACAGGCCGGCCACGCCCGCGGCGAACGCCGACAGCTCGATGCCGACGAACGGCAACCCGAGGTAGATGACGATCAGCTGCATCAGCAACGGCGTGCCGCGGAACACGTCGACGTACACGATCGCCGGCAGCCGCACCCATCGCGAGCGCGAGATCGCGAACACCGCGAGGAACAACCCCAGCACGATGCCGAAGACCTCGGCGAGCACCGCGTACACGATCGTGTAGCGCGCGCCGCGCAAGAACTGCGAGCCGAGGTCGGAGATCGTCCCCCAATTCAGGAATTGCGTCGTGAAGCCGCTGAGGTCGAGCGAGCGCGACGCCGCGACGCCGGCCGCGACCACGATGGCGGCCGCGCCGAGCGACACGCCGGCGAGCGCCGGCTTCAGGCCGGGGCGGTGGACCTCGAGCAGCTCGAACGATGCGATGACGATCGCGACGACGCCGATGCCGGCGCCGGCGCCCTGCGAGAACGGCGCGAGCGCAACGGCGACGACGCCGATGCCGAGCGCCGCGAACCCTGTCGTGCCGCGGCGGCTTCCCGCGAGTCGAGCGGCGTCCATAACGTCTCCCTCCCCCGCGTGGGAAGCCCCGCGGTCGCGCGAAATACCGCTTATGCGGGCGGTTCTGTTTCGAACCACCGCACGAAGATCGTGCGGTAGGTGCCGTCCTTCTTCATGTCGGCGAGCGCCTTGTTGATCGCCTCACGCAGGTTCGGGTTGTCCTTGGGCACGGCGATGCCGTACTCCTCCTTGGTGCGAATGATCTGCGTGATCGCCAGCGAGCCCTTGCGCTGCTCGACGATGCGCTTGGACGTCGGATAGTCGTTGAGGACCGCGGCGACGCGCCCGACGCTCAAGTCGCTGAACGCCGTCGGGATCTCGTCGTATGCCACGACCTCGCCGACCTTTCCTTGCTTCTTCAGCGCGTCGGCGCAATCGGCGCCGGTCGTGTTCTTCTGCACGCCGACCTTCTTGCCGACGAGGTTGTCGATGCCCTTGACCGCCGGCTCCTTGCTCGTGTCGACAGCGAGCGACTGATCGGCCTTGAAGTAGGCGTCGGTGAAGTCGACCGTCTGCTTGCGGCTCTCCTTGATCGTCACCGCGGAGACGACCACGTCGTACTTGTGGGACGCGAGCGCGGTGAAGATGGTGTCGAACGCAGCGGTCTGGATTTCCGCCTTAAGGTTGATGCGCTTCGCGATCTCGTTGATCAGATCGACGTCGAATCCCACGGCCTTGCCGCCTTCGATGCTCTCGAACGGCGGGTAGGCGGTGTCGGAGCCGACGAGCAGCGTGCCGGCCTTCTTCGTCGAGAACGTCGTTCCGGTGCTCGGGGCGACGGTCTGCGCTCCCTGGTTGATGACGCAATCGTTGAACGTCGTCTCCGAGATCGACGCGCTCGGTTGCGTCTCGATGTTCTTCGTCGTGCCGCACGCCGTGAGCGCGAGCGCGGTGACGAGCACGCTCAACACCGTTCGTCTCATGCCATGACCTCCTTACGTCTCTCCCAGATACGCTTTCCGGACTCGCTCATCGGTGAGCAAGTTGCTTGCGCGATCCTCCAGCACGACGCGCCCGGACTCGAGCACGTATCCGCGCGCCGCGGTTTGCAAAGCCAGCTGTGCGTTCTGCTCCACGAGCAGCACCGTGGTTCCTTGCGCGTTGATCTCCTTGATGATCTCGAAGATACGCTCCACGAATTTCGGCGCAAGTCCCAGCGATGGCTCGTCGAGCAGCAGCACGCGTGGGCGCGCCATGAGCGCGCGCCCGATCGCCAGCATCTGCTGCTCGCCGCCGGACAGCGTGCCGCCCGCCTGCCCGATGCGCTCCTCGAGGACGGGGAACAGCGAGAGCACGCGCGCGAAGTCCTCGCGCACGTCGGCGCGCCCGCGGTGATACGCGCCCATCTCCAGGTTCTCGCGCACGGTCATGCGCGGGAAGATGCGACGACCCTCCGGCGCCTGGCACACGCCGCGCGCGACGATCTCGTGCGCCGGCATCCGGTCGATGCGTTCGCCGGCGAACGCGATCTTGCCCGGGCTCGGACGGCGCACGCCGGAGATCGTCTTGAGCGTCGTGGTCTTGCCGGCGCCGTTGCTGCCGATGAGCGTGACGATCTCTCCCTCCTCGACGTGCAGCGTTACGCCACGGATCGCCTGGATGTTGCCGTACGCAACGTGGATGTCGTCGATCTCCAGGATGCTCACGGCGCGGTGCCTCCGGATTGCGCTGCACCGGTGCCGAGATACGCCTCGATGACACGGGGATCGCGCTGCACGTGCTCCGGCGGGCCCTCCGCGATCTTCTGCCCGAAGTCGAGCACCGACACGATCTCGCAGATGCCCATGACCACCTTCATGTCGTGCTCGATGAGCAAGATCGTCACGCCGTCGTCGCGGATGCCGCGGATGAGCTGCATGAGCGACGCCTTCTCGGCCGGGTTCATGCCGGCGGCGGGCTCGTCGAGGAGCAAGAGCTTCGGCTGTGTCGCGAGCGCGCGCGCGATCTCGACGCGGCGCTGGTCGCCGTACGAGAGGTTCTTCGCCACCTGGTCGGCGAGATGGAGGATGCCGACGCGGTCGAGCATCGCGGCCGCGGCGTCCAGCGACGCGCGCTCGGATCGCGAAGCGCGGAACGTTCCGACGATCGCACCGCCGACGGACGTGTGGCTGCGCGCGTCGGCGCCGACCATCACGTTCTCGATCGCGGTCATGTTGGCGAACAGGCGGATGTTCTGGAAGGTACGCGCTGCGCCGAGCCGCGTGATCTCGTGCGGTTTGAGGCCGGCGATCGGGACGCCGGAGAGCAAGACGCGGCCCGACGTGGGTTGGTACACGCCGGTGACCACGTTGAAGAACGTGGTCTTGCCGGCGCCGTTGGGACCGATCAATCCCTTGATCTGACCTTCCTCGATGGAGAAGGCCACCTCGCGCAGCGCGATGAGGCCGCCGAAGCGCATCGTCACCTCCACGACGTCAAGCAGACTCATCCGCGCCTCCCGCGGCCGTCTCGGCGCCCACCGACAGCCCGGCGCCGACCGGTCCCTTGGTCTCGGCGGCGCCGCCCTTCAGCTCCGCGGCACGGCGCCGGCTCGGCACCAGCCCCTGCGGCCGGCGCGATCGTCGGCGCTGTGGCGATCATCGTGGTGCCGGAGCTGTTGCGCTCGCTGCCCGAGCGGTTGCTCGACGCGCGCTTCGGCATCTTCGGGCTCGCGCTGATCCTCATGATGATCTTCCGGCCGCAGGGGCTGGTGCCGAGCCGGCGCCGTGCCGCGGAGCTGAAGGGCGGCGCCGCCGAGACCAAGGGACCGGTCGGCGCCGGGCTGTCGGTGGGCGCCGAGACGGCCGCGGGAGGCGCGG
>JBIOWR010000175.1:0-13998 GCA_044868775.1 Actinomycetota bacterium | reverse complement strand
AGCTCGGCGAGAAGATGTCGGTCGCGGCGAACGTGCTGATGCAGAAGCTGTTCCAGCTCGGCGAGATGGCGACGATCAACCAGTCGCTCGCCGACGAAGCGGTCGAGCTGCTCGCGAACGAGTACGGCTTCGAGGTGAAGATCACGTCGCCCGGCGAGGAAGAGGAAGCGCTGCTCGAGCTCGACGACGGCGAGGAGACGCCCGAGGCGCTCTCGCCGCGTCCGCCGGTGATCACGGTCATGGGTCACGTGGACCACGGCAAGACCAAGCTGCTCGACGCGATCCGCGAGACCGACGTCGTCGCCGGCGAGGCGGGAGGCATCACCCAGCACATCGGCGCGTACCAGACGCACAAGAACGATCGCGCGATCACCTTCATCGACACCCCGGGTCACGAAGCCTTCACCCAGATGCGTGCGCGCGGCGCGAAAGCCACCGACATCGCGGTGCTGGTGGTCGCGGCCGACGACGGCGTGAAGCCGCAGACGATCGAGGCGTTGAACCACGCGAAGGCTGCGGGTGTGCCGATCGTGGTCGCGGTGAACAAGGTCGACAAGCCCGACAGCGACCCGACGCGCGTGCGCCAGCAGCTCACCGAGCACGAGCTGATCCCCGAGGAGTGGGGTGGCGACACGATCTTCGTCGACGTGTCCGCGAAAGAGCACACGAACCTCGATCAGCTGCTGGAGATGCTGCTGCTCGTCGCGGACGTGCAGGAGCTCAAGGCGAACCCGGTTGCGCGCGCGCGCGGCGTCGCGCTCGAAGCGCACCTCGACAAGGGACGCGGACCCGTGGCCACGCTGCTCGTGCAACGCGGAACGCTCAAGATCGGCGACGCGATCGTGTGCGGCGCCGCGTGGGCGCGCGTGCGCGCGATGCTCGACGAGCACGGACGCCAGGTGAAGGAAGCGGGACCCGGCGCGCCGGCGCAGGTGCTGGGCTTCTCCACGGTTCCCGAGGCCGGCGACGAGTTCCGCGCGGTCGCCGACGAGCGCACAGCGCGCCAGCTCGCGCAAGAGCGGCTCGCGCGCAAGCGCGCGGCGGAGCTGGTGTCGCAGAAGCGCGTGAAGCTCGAAGAGCTCTTCGAGCAGATCAAGGAAGGCGAGACCACCGAGCTCAACGTCATCCTCAAGGCGGACGTGCAGGGCTCGCTCGAAGCCATCAAGGACGCGCTCAACAAGCTGGAGGTCGGAGAGAACGAGGTCAAGGTGCGCGTGCTCCACGACGCGGCCGGCGCGATCACCGAGAACGACGTGTCGCTCGCGCAAGCCTCCGGCGCGATGATCATCGGCTTCAACGTGCGGCCCGACCCGAAGGCGCGCGAGCTCGCGGAGCGCGAGAAGGTCGAGATCCGCACCTACCAGATCATCTACCAGCTCATCGAGGACGTGGAAGCAGCGCTCAAGGGAATGCTCAAGCCGATCTACGAGGAGCGCGTGCTGGGGCGCGCGCAAGTGCGGCAAGTGTTCAAGGGATCGTCGATCGGGACGATCGCGGGTTCGTTCGTGGAGAGCGGAACGATCACGCGCAACTCCAAGGTGCGTCTCTTGCGCGACGGCGTCGTCATGGCCGACACCGTCGTCTCGTCGCTGCGACGCTTCAAGGACGACGCGCGCGAGGTCCAGCAGGGATACGAGTGCGGGATCGGCATCGACAACTTCCAGGACATCAAGGACGGCGACGTCCTGGAGACGTACGAGATTCGAGAGATCGCGCGGACGTAAGATCCTCTCAAAGGAGAGGAGATGTTCGTAGGCCTCGCCCGGTACGAGCTTCGGCTCCCGGAGTGCTCGTCGCTCAAGGACAAGCGCGCCGTGCTCCGCCGGCTCACGTCCGCCCTCCGTCAGAAGTTCAACATCTCGGTCGGTGAGGTCGACTTCCTCGATCTGTGGCAACGGTCCACCGTCGCGGTGTCGCTCGTCACCGACACCCAATACCACGGACGCCGCGTGCTCCAAGAGGTTGGCAAGCACGTGCAGTCCCATCCCGGCATCGAGTTGCTCGATGCCACCACCGATTTCCTCGCACCGGACTAGGCCGTGGAAGAAGAGCTGATCGAGCAGCGAGAGCGCGCAGCGCACCGGCTCGCCGATCGCGTGCGGCCGCTGCTCGCGCGCGTCGCGCGGCGCGTGCGGTCGCTCGGTGGCTTGCCGCGGCCCACGCGAGGGAGCGTGGCCGTGGTCGTGCTGGGCGTGCTGCTCGCGGACATCGCCGTGGTCGGCTCTCGCGCGGCACGCGCGCCGGTGTCGCCGTTGCTGGCGTCCGAGCAGCGCGGCGCGGAGCCGGCCGAGTCGCCCGGCAAGCTCCCGCCGATCGGCGCGCTCGACGGATCGTCGCCGTACGTGGTGTTCGCGGTGGAGCACGCGGAGGACGACCGCGTGCGCATCTTCGCGACGCAGATCCCGCAAGGGCGCGTCGAGACCGACTTCCCACGCGTGTTCCTGGGGGAGTACCCGGGATTCATCGCGGACTACGCCGGCGGGCAGGGGCAGGCCGGCGGCGTCGTGGTTCCGATCAACACCGCGCAAGAGACCACCGACGCGTCGCGGGCGACACGCTTGTGGTTGCTGACGCGCGGCAAGACGGCGCGCTCGGTCCTCTCCACGTTCGATTTCGTGTCCGCGTATGCGCTCAACGACGGCGGCGACGCGCTCGCCGTGTCGCGGCGCAGCGTGTCGAGCCCCGCGCGCGGCGCATTCCTGTGGCTGTATCCGTTGGAGCCGCGCAACGCGCGTCAAGTGGGAAGCCTGCGGCGTCCCGGCGGCTCGGGCCCTGCGTCCGCGTTGCGTCCGGTTGCGTGGGGCCCGGGCGAGAAGACGATCTTCGCGACGCCGTTCTGCGACCAGTGCGCCGGCAACGCCGACCGCGGGCTGTTCGTCGTCACCATCGCGGACGGAAAGCTGCGCCGGTTCGAGCCGACCGGCGATCGCAGCGTGTTCGCGCCGAGCTTCTCCGCCGAAGGGTCGCGGTTCGTGTTCCAGGAGGCGAACCGGCTTCCGGACTGCGGACTGTACGACCGGTGCGAGGAGCGTCGCCTCGTTGCGGTGGACGTGACGACCGGTCGCGTCCGCGATCTGGCGACCACCGAAGAGTTGTCGTTCGACAACCCGGTGCTGTCGCTCGACGGAAGCGTCGTCGCGTACGCGTCCGGACGCTCGAACGAGATCGTGTGGCGCTCGTTCGACACCGGCAAGATCCTCGGCGCGATCGACGTCGGTCCGTCCGAGGAGGTCACCCCCGTCGCGTGGATCACCTCCACGCAACTGATGGTCGCCGGGCGCACGTCGAGCGCGCGCCCGTACGGCGGCAGCGAAGGAAACCTGTTCCGGGTGACGCGCACGCTGCTGCGCGACGGCAGCGAGGCCGGCGCGCACGTCGAGCTGGTCGCGAGCGACGACACGCTGACGTTCCTCGGCTGGGTGCGGTGACCGGCCCGGCGTGAGGCCCCGGCCGCGCGCGGATAGGCTCTGGGTATGAGCAACGCCAACTATCCCAGGGCGGAGCGCGTGCGCGCTGCGATCCGGGAGGTGCTCGCCGCGGAGATCGAGCGCCTCAAGGATCCGGGCGTTGCGTTCGTGACGATCACCGATGTCACGATGTCGCCCGATCTGCGCAAGGCCACCGCCTACTACACCGTGTACGGCGGCGAGGTCGAACGCGCCTCCACGAAAGACGCCCTCGCGCGCGCCACCACGCACCTGCGCACGGTCGTCGCGCACGAGGTTCGCCTGCGATATGCCCCGACGTTAGACTTCAAGGAGGACCCCACGCCGGAGCGCTCCGAGCGCATCGACCGGCTCATCGCGGAGCTCCACAAGAAGGAGGACGCCTGACGATCGACGAGCAGCTCTGGAGCCGTGCCGTCCGCCGCCTGGAGGATGCGCGCGAGGTTGCGCTCGCGTGTCACATCGGCCCCGACGGCGACGCGCTGGGCTCGATGCTCGCGCTGGGTCTTGCGTTGCGAAAGCACGGCAAGGAGGTCGTCGCGTCGTGGGGGAGCGATCCGTTCTCGGCGCCGCGGCAGTACGCGTTCCTTCCCGGTCTCGATCTGTTGGTGCCGCCCGAGGCGTTCCCCGCGGAGCCCCACGTGATGGCGACGTTCGACGCCGGGTCGATCGAACGCCTGGGAACGCTCGACGCGAACGCGCGCAAGGCGGAGGACCTCATCGTCGTCGATCATCACGCGTCCAACGACAACTTCGGCACGATAAACCTCGTCGACCCCAACGTGGCCGCGAGCGGCGTGCTCGTGTACGAGCTGATCGGGCGCCTCGGCATCGAGCTCGATCGCGACATCGCGATGAACCTGTATACGGCGATCCTCACCGACACCGGCTCGTTCAAGTACCGCAACACCACGCCGGAGGTGCATAACATCGCAGCCGACTTGTTGCGGTACGACATCGGTCACGACGACATCGCGCGCATCGTGTACGACACGCACCCGGTGGGCTTCCTCAAGCTCGCCGGCGTCGCGCTGCAGCGCGCCGAGATCATCCCCGACGCGAACATGATCTGGACGTGGGTCGCGCGCGAAGACCTCGAGCAGTTCGGCATCGAGCTGGAGGACACCGAATCGCTCATCGACATCGTGCGCACCGCCGACACCGCGGAAGTCGCCTGCGTGATGAAGCAAGGCCCCGACGGCGTCTACAAGGCGTCGCTGCGATCCAAGGGCGGGGCCAACGTCGGTGCCGTCGCCGAGGCGCTCGGGGGCGGAGGGCACGCGTTCGCGGCGGGCTTCACCGCGAACGGCGACGCGCGCGCCGCGGTCGAGGCGATCGCGGAACGTCTCCGCAGCGCGTGAACGGCGTTCTGATCGTGGACAAGCCCGCGCGCATGACCTCGCACGACGCCGTTGCGATCTGCCGCCGCGCGCTCGGCGTCAAGCGCATCGGCCACGCCGGAACGCTCGACCCCGATGCCACGGGCGTGCTCGTGCTGGGCGTCGGCCGCGCCACGCGCTTGCTCCAATTCCTCTCCGGCGACGACAAGGAGTACGTGACCGACGCGATCCTCGGCGTCGAGACGACGACGTACGACGCGAGCGGCGAGGTCGTGCGCGAGGCGTCCGCCGGAGACGTTGCCTTGGAAGACGTCGAGAAGGCGTTGAGCGATCTGCGCGGCTCGATACGGCAAGTGCCGCCGATGGTGAGCGCGATCAAAGTCGGCGGCGAGCGTTTGTACAAGAAAGCGTTGCGCGGAGAGGACGTGGAGCGCGAGGCGCGCACCGTCGTCGTGCACGCGCTGGACGTCGAGGAGTTCGAGCCCGGTGCGCGCGCACGCGTTCGGTTGCGGGTGCGTTGCTCGAAGGGCACGTACGTGCGCTCGCTCGTGCACGATCTCGGTCGCGCGCTCGGCGTGGGCGCGCATATCGCAACGTTGCGGCGCACGGCGAGCGGAGCGTTCACGCTGGAAGACGCCGTGCAGATCGACGACGTTTCACCGTCCGCCCTCCGATCGATGACGGAGGCCGTCGCTCATTACCCGCAACGGAACATCACCGCCCCCACCGTGCGCGACGTCATCCACGGCAAGCCGCTCCCGGCCGGTGGCATCGACGGCGTGTACGCGCTCGTCGGTCCCGACGGCGCTCTCGTCGCGATGGCGGAGGACCGCGGCGAGCATGCCAAGACGCTGTGCGTGGTGGCCGGGCCGTGAAGGTCGCGAACGGCATCGCCGCGCTACCGCCCGACGTGAAGCCGTCGGTGTGCACGATCGGCGTGTTCGACGGCGTGCACAAGGGCCATCAATTGTTGATGCGGCGCGTGTGCGACGAAGCGCGCTCGCGCAACGCCACGCCCGCGGTCGTCACGTTCGACCGGCACCCGCTCGAGCTGATCGCTCCCGGAAAGGAACCCCCGATCATCACGACGCCGCGCCAGCGCGCGGAGGCGATGAGCGAGGTCGGCATCGAGGTCATGCTCATCCTCACGTTCGACGATGCGTTGCGGCGGCTCGAGCCCGAGGAGTTCGTCGCCAGGGTCCTGCGCGATGCAATGGGATGCGTGCACGTGGTGGTGGGTCGCAACTTCCGGTTCGGGCACGAGCACGCCGGGACCGTGGAAACGCTCCACGAGCTGGGTCCCAAGTACGGCTTCACCGTCGAGATCTTCGATTTGCTGACCGGTGAGGAGGCGGTGGTGTCCTCCACGCTCATCCGCCGCCAGATCAGCGAGGGCCAGGTGGAGATCGTCGCCGAGGAGCTCGGCCGCCCCTTCAAGATCGAGGGGTTCGTGGAGCAAGGCGCGGGTCGCGGCAAGCGCCTGGGGTTCCCGACCGCCAACCTCCGGGTGCCGAACAAGGTGCTCCTCCCGAAGCTGGGTGTGTACGCGGGCTGGATGATCTGGAAGGGACGGCGGTACCCCACCGTCGTCAACGTGGGCCTGAACCCCACCTTCGAGGACCGGACGAAGCCGATCGTCGAGGCCTACGTGCTGGACTTCGACCAGGACCTGTACGGCCAGGTCGTCACGATCGAGTTCACCCATCACTTGCGCGACGAGCTCAAATACGAGTCCGCGTCGGCCCTCGTGGAGCAGATCGCCAAGGACGTCGAGCAGGCCCGGGGGCTGCTCGGGGCGTGATCACCCCCAGGCTCCGACCATGGCCGCTGTCGGCCCCCTCTGGTAGCATTGCCGCTCGTATGCCTCTCAAGACTCAAGACAAGCAGCAGATCGTCTCCGACTTTCGGACCCACGACACCGACACCGGCTCCGCCGACGTCCAGATCGCGGTCCTGACCCGCCGGATCAACGATCTCACCGAGCACCTCAAGACGCATCGCAAGGACCACCACTCGCGCCGCGGCCTGCTCATGCTCGTCGGAAAGCGCCGCCGGCTGCTCGAGTACGTCCGGCGGAACGACGTTGCCAAGTACCGGTCGCTGATCGAGCGGCTGGGCTTGCGGCGATAAGGTCACCGACGATGCGCCGCCCCCGGGCGAGCGCTACGGGGGTGATTCGAACAAGGGAATAATCCACCGCACGCGCCGGGAAACACGGCCCGGGTCAGTCCTCGGTCGCGAATCTCGAGGCCCTCAAGAACCGCCTCGAGGTCCACTACTGAGAACTGGCTCCGCAACGGCCACCAACCCCGGCCCGGCAGATGGAGGCGCGAGCCTCCGAGAAAGGTGTTTCTGCTATGGCCTTCCATTCACTCGAACGCGAGATCGGCGGCAAGACCGTACGTCTCGAGACCGGCAAGTACGCCGCACAAGCGGACGGCGCCGTCGTCATCACCACCGGCGAGACGCAAGTGCTCGTCACCGCAGTCGCGTCGAAGAACCCCAAGGAACAGTTCGACTTCTTCCCGCTCACCGTGGATGTCGAGGAGCGCATGTACGCGGTCGGCAAGATCCCCGGCTCGTTCTTCCGTCGCGAGGGACGCCCGTCGGAGCTTGCGATCCTCAACGCGCGCCTCATCGACCGCCCGCTGCGGCCGTCGTTCCCGAAGGGCTTCCGCAACGAGGTCCACGTCATCGCGACGATCCTCAGCGCCGACCAGGTGAACCCGCCGGACGTGCTCGGCATCACCGGCGCGTCGGCCGCGGTATCGATCGGCGGCATGCCGTTCGAAGGACCGCTCGCCGGCTTGCGCCTCGGCTTGTGCAACGGGGAGTGGATCTTCAACCCGACGTACGCGGAGCTTGCAGACTGCACGTTCGACCTCGTCGTGGCCGGCTCGGTCAACGCCGAGGGCGGCGTGGACATCATGATGGTCGAGGCCGAAGCCACCGACGAAGCGTGGCGCCTCATCAAGGACGAGAACGGCACCATGCCCACCGAGGACGTCGTCGCCGAAGGCCTCGAAGCCGCGAAGGAGCACATCCGCGCGCTGTGCGACCTCCAGTCCGAACTGGTGACGCTTGCCGCAAAGCCGGTGCGCGAGTTCCCGACGTTCCCCGAGTACGGCGAGGACGTCTTCGCCGCGCTGGAGGAGTGGACCACCGAGGACCTCAGCGAAGCCATGCAGATCGGCACCAAGGCCGATCGCGAAGCGCGCATGGACGAGATCAAGGCCGCGCTGCTCGAGCGCGTCGCGGGCGACGAGGCGTGGGTGGAGCGCACGAAGGAGTTCTCCGCCGCGTACCGCTCGCTCACCAAGAAGCTCGTGCGTCGCCGCATCGTGCGTGAGGGGTTGCGCATCGACGGCCGCAAGGCCGACGAGCTGCGCCCGCTCAACGCCGAGGTGAACCTGGTGCCGCGCGCGCACGGCTCCGGCTTCTTCCAGCGCGGCGAGACGCACGTGCTGTCGATCGCCACGCTCGGCATGGTTCGCATGGAGCAGATGATCGACACCATCGACCCGGAAGAGTCGAAGCGCTACATGCACCACTACAACTTCCCGCCGTTCTCCACCGGCGAGACCGGTTTCATGCGCGGGCCGAAGCGGCGCGAGATCGGCCACGGCGCGCTCGCGGAGCGCGCGCTGCTGCCGGTGATTCCCGGCGAGGACGAGTTCCCCTACGCGATCCGCGTCGTGTCCGAGGTGCTCTCGTCCAACGGCTCGACGTCGATGGCTTCGGTGTGCGGATCGACGCTGTCGCTCATGGACGCCGGCGTGCCGATCAAGGACCCGGTTGCCGGCATCGCGATGGGCTTGATCTCAGAAGAGGGTGAGTTCGTCACGCTCACCGACATCCTCGGCGCCGAGGACGCGTACGGCGACATGGACTTCAAGGTCGCCGGCACGAAGGAGTTCGTGACCGCGCTGCAGCTCGACACGAAGCTCACCGGCATCCCGTCCGACGTGCTCGCCCGCGCGCTGGATCAAGCGCGTCAGGCGCGCATGCAGATCCTCGACACGATCAAGTCCGCGATCTCGGAACCGCGGGCGGTGCTCTCGCCGAACGCGCCGCACATCATCACGGAGCTGGTTCCGGTGGACAAGATCGGCGAGATCATCGGCCCCAAGGGCAAGACGATCAAGGAGATCCAAGCCGAGACCGGCGCGGAGATCGACATCGAGGACGACGGCCGCGTGTTCATTGCCTCCAAGGGCGGCGACGGCGCCGAGCGCGCGCTCGAGATGGTTCGCAACATCATCAACCCGATCATGCCGGAGATCGGCCAGCGCTACACCGGCAAGGTCGTCGGCATCCAGTCGTTCGGCGCGTTCGTGAACCTCGGCGGCGGCAAGGACGGACTGCTGCACATCTCCAAGCTCGGCCTGGGCAAGAAGCGGATCGAGAAGGTGGAGGACGTGCTCAACGTCGGCGACATGGTCGAGGTGCAGGTCTTCTCTATCGACGACCGCACCGGCAAGGTCTCGCTGGACCCGATCGACCCCGAGACCAACGAGCCGTACCACGGCCCCGAACGGCCGGAGCGCAGCGACCGGGACCGCGGCGATCGCGGCGACCGTGGACGCGGCGGACGTGACCGGGATCGTGGGCGTGGCGGCCGCGACCGTGGGCCGCGCCGTGACGACCGGGACCGTGCGCCTCGCGCGGAGTCTTCCTCGGACGGAGGCGGCGGGTCCGCACCTGCCTCATCCGAGCCGGCGCCCTCCAGCGGCGGCTTCGACATCGAGCAAGGCGGCGCCGACCTGTAGCGGCTTCGTCGTCGGCGACGAGCGTGTGATCGCGTGGACGTCCAGCGCACCGACCTCGACTCCGGGATCCGGATTCTCACCGAGTCCATGCCCGGCGTCCGGTCGGTGACGCTCGGCGTGTGGGTCGGCGTCGGTTCGCGCGACGAGCCCAACGAGGTCGCCGGCGTCACGCACTGGCTCGAGCACTTGCTGTTCAAGGGAACGACTTCGCGGAGCGCGCGCGACATCGCGGTCGTGTTCGACGAAGTGGGCGGCGAGCTGAACGCGTTCACGGCGAAAGAGTTCACCTGCTTCTACTCGCGCACGATCGACGAGCACACGCCCATGGCCGTCGAGGTCGTGGCCGACATGCTCACCAACTCCGTCATCGTCGAAGAGGACGTGATGAGCGAGCGCACCGTCGTGCTCGAAGAGATCTCCATGCACGAAGACCAGCCCGACGACGTCGTGAACGACGTGTTCCTGGAGACGCTGTGGGGCTCGCACCCGCTCGGGCGTCGCGTGCTCGGCACCACCGACACGATCACCGCGATGACGCGCGATCAGATCGATGCGTATTGGAGGCTTCACTACCGCCCCGGGAACATGGTGGTCGCGGCGGCCGGCTCGCTCGACCACGACAAGATCGTGGAGACAGTCCAGAAGGCGTTCCGCGACGCGCCGCCGTCGCCGCAACGGGCGGTGCGCACCGGCGACCAGGCGCCGGCGTTGCGCGCGGGGCTGTCGGTCGTGAACCGCCCGACCGAGCAGGCGCACGTCGTGTACGGCACCGGCGGCCTCCCGCGCTTCGACGAGCGGCGGTGGGCCCTCGGCGTTCTCAACATGGCGCTCGGCGGAGGCATGAGCTCGCGCCTGTTCCAAGAGGTGCGCGAGAAGCGCGGCTGGGTGTACTCCATCTATTCGGTGCACACCTCGTTCGCCGACACCGGGACGTTCGACGTGTACGCCGGCACCGCGCCGGGCCGCGCGCGCGACGTGCTCAAGCTCGTGCGCGACGAGATCGACGCCGTGGTCGCGGACGGCATCACCGACGAGGAGATCGAGCGCGGCAAGGGCCACCTCAAGGGCAACCTCGTGCTGGGGCTCGAAGACACCTCCGGACGCATGAGCCGCCTCGGCAAGGGCGAGCTGTGCCACGGCGAGATCCTCACGCCCGACGAGATCATCGCGCGCATCGACGCCGTCACCGCAGAGGACGTGAAGAAGATCGCCGGCGAGGTGCTCGGCGACCAGCCCTGGGCGCTCGGCGTGATCAGCCCCGGCTCCGGCGACGGGCTCGAAGAGTTCGTCCGGGAGGGGAAGCCCGCTTAGACTCACTCCGGTGATTCGCGTTGGAGTGATCGGAGCCGGCGGCAAGATGGGCCGCGAAGTCTGCCGCGCCGTGCTCGCCGACCCGTCGTTGCACCTCGTCGCCGCCGTCGACACGCTCGCGATCGGCATGGTGGGCGAGCTGGTCGGCGACAACGCGCTGGGCGCCAAGATCAAGCTCTCCGACGAGCTGGACACGCTCTCCGACGCTGAGGTCGAAGTCGCCGTCGATTTCACTCATCCCTCGTCCGTCATGGACAACGTCCGCTGGTGCATCCGCCACGCGATCCACCTCGTCGTCGGCACCACCGGCATCACTGGGGATGACCTCGACGAGATGCGCGCGCTCATGGAAGAGGAGGGGAGCGAGTCCAACGTCATCGTGGCGCCCAACTTCGCGATCGGCGCCGTGCTGATGATGCGATTCGCCGCAACCGCGTCGCGTTATTTCCCCTCCGTGGAGATCATCGAGCTGCACCACGACCAGAAAGCCGACGCCCCGTCCGGCACCGCGTTGAAGACCGCGGAGGAGATCGCGTCCCAACGCACCGCCAAAACCGAGGACGTGTCCCGCGAGACCGTGTCCGGCGTCCGCGGCGGCGAGGTCTCGGGCATCCAGGTGCACTCCGTGCGCCTCGCCGGTCTCGTCGCGCACCAAGAGGTGCTGCTGGGGGCACCGGGCCAGCTGCTCACGATCCGTCACGACTCGTTCGACCGGGCGTCGTTCATGCCCGGCGTGATCCTGGCGGTGAAGCAGATCTCAACGCGCCCGGGCTTGACGTACGGGCTCGAGCACTTGCTCGACCTGTAACCGTTCTCTCGCTCCACCCGGAATAGACGCCACGTTGTGCATGGCGCACAATCGCCGCTCGCATTCCCGTTCTGCATGTACCTGCGAGGAGGGCGGTGATAGCATCGGACGCATGCCGGAGCAGCGATTGCTCACGTACGCAGACCTCGCGTCGTTCCCCGACGACGACGGCTTGCGCCGTGAGCTATTGGACGGAGAGCTCGTCGTGAGCCCGGCGCCGCGGCTCCGGCATCAAGATGTCTCCGGCCGACTGTACCTGGCGATGGCGACCCACATAACCGAGCAGGGCGGCGGCCGCGTGTACTACGCACCGGTCGATGTCGTTCTTTCGGACATCAACGTGCTCGAACCAGATCTTCTGTTCATCGCCGAGGATCAGTTGGAGATCCTGACCGAGATGAACGTTCAAGGCGCGCCCGCGCTCGCCATTGAGGTTCTTTCCAAACCGCACATCGACCGCGTCCGCAAGCGCGACATCTACGCCCGGTTCGGCGTTCCCGAATACTGGATCGTGGACACCGACTCCGATCGCGTCGAGGTGCATCGCCTCGATGGCGACCGTTACGCGAAGCCCGAGATCATCGAACCGGGCGAGACGTTGACCACGCCGCTCCTGCCCGGGCTCGTCGTCGACGTCGCGAACCTGCTCCGCCGCTGAGCGGGCTCCATACTCCAACTCTCTCCGAATTTCGCCAACCTTCGACCCCGCTCACGTACTAGCGGCGACGGGACAAGCGAAGGAGGAGATTCATGAAGCGGTTCCTGTTCGTCGCCGGCGTCGCGCTCGTCGTGGTCGCGGTTGCGCCACCGGCTATGGCTCAGATCGTCATGGAGCCGGGCCCGAGCTTCGGGGTGGACCAGCCGTTTCCGGTATCCATCAGCGGATTCGATCTCGTGTCGGCGCCTGCCGTCCCGGCGAACGCCGGCGAGTGGATCCCGTCTCCGCAAGAGATCCTCGAGCACGTATGCAACCCCTGTCCGGATCCGTGGGCTCCATCTCCACAAGGTCACGAGCAGCCGCCGACGTGCGACGGATGCTATGCCTTCAACCACATGGCGTGGGAAGATCATGGCAACTTCGAGAATGTCGCGGCGTACGACGTAGTCGGTCAGGCGAGTGAGCTGATCGACGGCCTCTCGGTGCACGGTGCTCTCGTACGCGGAGAGGGCAAGTGTGGAACGGTCGCAGCTTACGATGGCGACTACATGTGGCGCGGCTCACAGGTTCGCTACGACGAATCGGTCGTCCGTGTGAGCTCGCAGATGTGGGGAGGGACAAACGACACGTGGCTGCAGGCCGCCGGTTGGGAGTTCTACGACGACGGTGGAGAATGGAGAGTCGATGACGGCACGCTCGACATGTGCAAGATGTTTTAGCGCGCTCGTCTGTGTGCTCTCGTTCATCTCGTGCACCGGCGGCGCAAGCCGCAGCGCGCGACCCGCCGGTGAGGGATTCGGATACGTCGGCGGTGTAACGATCGGTCAGAGGCTCGATATCCAAGGGGCCACGCCAAAAGACGGAACGTGGTCTCTCGCAGAGGGTTTTGGGCCGATCTCCGCCGATGTGCTCGTCACGACCGGTCTCGGCACACCGACGTGCGAACGCCTGGGTGCAACGGTGTGCCCGAGTCCCGAGAAGGCTCGTGTGCGAATGCGCCTTTCCGCGCTACTGGATTTCGGGACCGCCGTGCTGATCGAGGGACGGCCGAGCGTCCCGTTTGAGGTCACGCGCGACGTGCGAACAGACAGACGGCGTCTGCGACTCCAACGACTGGCGGCGGGACGCCATTGCCTGCTCGTCACTACTGTCGAGGAGCCGCGAGACGCAGTGCTCCTCGGCGCACCTCATCACGACGGCGCTTCTCTCTTCGTCCTCCAAGTCGGATCGTCGCCGCATGATCACTGCGTCGCCGCTCAGCCACTCAAACAGGCCGCAGCACAGGGGTTCCCCACGCCTGGTGGCGGTGGGTGTGGAGAACCCGTGATCAGCGTGCGGCCTGAGATCATGCGCCTTCGCCGGCACGTCGCGCCGGGTACACCGTTGTGGCTCTTCGCGTCGGTGTGCTTCCGATCGGCGATCGCGATGCTGTTGCGGAACGGTGTACCGATCACGCACGGCACGCCGCTCGATCCGGCACGCCTCCAGCAAAGCGCGACCGCTCAGGTCAGATTGGGCCCGTTCGTGCTCCCTCCGAGCGGGTGGAATCTGCTCGTCGTCCAAGACGCGTCTCGACCGACGGTCCAACTGAGCCAGCCGGTCCTCATCGAGGAATGACGCGTCCCGAGACACTTTTCGCGATCGAGTCGATTATTTCTGACCCGGC
>JBIOWR010000174.1:0-10430 GCA_044868775.1 Actinomycetota bacterium | reverse complement strand
GTGTGCATGCGCATCCCAGTCGTTGAAGTCGCCGACGACCGACACCCGGTCCGCGTTCGGCGCCCACACGGCGAAGTGCGCGCCGTCGATTCCGTCGACGTTGAGCGGATGCGCGCCGAGACGCTGGTGCAAGCGGCCGTGCGTCCCCTCGTTGAACAGATGGAGGTCTTGGTCGCCGAGCAGCGTCACGTCGTGGCGAACGGTGTCGATGCTCATGTGCGGCCTCCCCGGAGCACGCCGAGCGCGTCGGCAACTCGCGCGTCGTCGCGTATCGCGTTCACGTCGAGGCGCATCTTTCGCCGCCAGTTCGGGCGCCCGTCGCCGGTGCCCGGCGTGTTCTGTTGTTGTGTCTCGCTCCAAAGGTCTTCGAGGGACGCGATCACGAACGCGGCGCGGCTGCGCGCGAGGTGCTCCAGTGCGGCGCGCAGCACGTCTGCCTCGTCGGGGTCGGGGTCGGCGCCGGCGGCGAGCTCGCCGCTCTTACGCAACAGCTCTGTGAGCGCCTCGCGCCTCGCTTGTCGCCGCTTCGACTCGGCGTCGGCCTGCTCGTCGTCGAGCAAGCCCAGCGAGACGCGGTCGGCGACGTCCAGCCCGCGCCACCACGCGGCGAACGCCGGCATGTCGTGCGTGTTCATCGTCGCGAGCGCGTTGGACGCCGGATCGCCGAACGCGGGCTCCTCGTCCTCACGGGTCTCTTCCTGGACGACGAACGTGCGGTTGATCGCGTGACGCTTCATCGCGGGGCGCACGAGCGGCGGCACGGTGCCGAGGTCCTCTCCGATGATCGGCTTACGCGCGCGCTGCGACTCCAGCGTGAGGATCGCGTACAGCTCGTCGGCGGGATACGCGACGTAGGCGCCGTCCTCGGCCGGGCATCCGCCGGGAACCCAGAACATGCGATGGAAGCCGAGGATGTGGTCGATGCGCAACGCGCTCGCATGCTGCAGAGCGTTGCGTATGCACGCGATGAAGTACGCGTAGCGTTGCTCGCGTGCGCGCTGCGGGTGCACCGGCGGGAACCCCCACGCCTGGCCGCGGCTGAAGAACGTGTCGGGAGGCGCGCCGGCCGACACGCCGTGCGCGAACAACTCGCGGTGACGCCACGTGTCGTAACCCTCCGGGTGCACGCCGAGCGGCAGGTCCAGCACGAGGCCGGCGCTCAGCGATTCCAGCTGCGATCGTGCGATCCACTGGACGTACGCGTGATAGCGCCACGCGTCGCCGTCGTCGGGCGCGGCCTGCGTGTCCGGCCATGCGCGCCACGTGGACCCGCGCTGCTCGACGGTCGCGCGAAACGCTGCGTACCGAGCAAGCTCTCCGTCGCACGCGCGGTGGAACTCGTCGAGCCGCGCGCCACCGCGCTCGAACAATGCACGCGCCGCTGCGGTGAGGACCCGGCGCTTCAGTGCGGCGCTTCGGCGATAGTCGACGAGATCGTCGTCCCGCAGCGGTGCAGCTTCGTTGCGCGCGGCGTCCGCGAGCGCTCGCACGTGCGCGACCTCGGGAACGCGTTCGAGGTCGAGGTAGAGCTCGTTCCAGAACAGGCGCGACACCGGGGCGTACGGGCTCGGCTCGAACGGCTCGTCCAGGAACGCCGCGTACAGCGGGAGCGTCGAGAACATGCGCGCGCCGAGCCCGCCGAGCCACGCGATGACGTCGCGTGCATCGCCGAGGTCGCCGACTCCGAGGTTGCGTTCCGACCGCAGCGCGTACACCGGAGCGAACACGCCCCACGAGCGATCGCGCGGTTGCCACGCCTTGCGCGGCGCCGCGATCACGAGCACGTCGGTGCGCGTGCCTCCGGAATCGATCGACAGCTCGTGATAGCCGTCCGGCAGCGGCGGCAGCTCGAAACGGCGTCCTTCGCTCGCCAACCTGCACGTCTCGCCGTTCTCCAGGCGCATCTCGACGGTCACGGTGCCCGTCGCGTTCACCGGCACGAAGGTGCGCGCTCCCGACCACGCGACGACGACCGGCTCGGCAACGAGGCGCGCTCGCTCGCCGGCAACGCGCTCGATCGCGCCGGCGGCGTCGTGGTGCGACTCGATGACGCCGTACACGCGCAACACCGCCTCCAAAGATTCGGTCGGGACGGACCGGCGCCGTTTGAAGCCGTCGGTGTACGACGTCGATACGCCGCACATGCGAGCGAGCGTTTGCAATAGCTCGTGCGTCGTCGTCATTCCCACCGCTCCAGCAACTGCAGCAGGCCGCGCACGGGCACGTGTACCCAGTCCGGCCGGTGGTTCACCTCGTAGGCGATCTCGTACAGCGCCTTGCTGAGCAAGAACGAATCGAGGAGCACGTCGAGCTCGCTGCGGCGCCGCGGCACGAACGACGCGTCGCCGGCCGTCGCGAGATACGACTTGAGGAACGTGGAGGAGCTCCACAGGTACCAGAACCGCGTCCAGATCTCGACGATGCTTCGATCCTCGTCGCGCACCGTGCTGGTGGCGAGCGTCGTCGCGGAGGCGTAGTGGAACGAACGGATCATCCCGGCGACGTCGCTCAGCGGCGAGCGCTTGATGCGGCGCTCGCCCAGCGGCCGCGCCGGCTCGCCTTCGAAGTCGATGATGACGAAGTCCTTGCCGGTGTACAGCACCTGCCCAAGGTGGTAGTCGCCGTGGCACCGGATGCGCGTCGCGGTGATGCGCTCGGTCATCACCGCGTGGAACCGCTCCATGATCTCGTCGTTGAGCGCGAGCACGGACTCGAGCATCGGCGAGCCTGCGGCCTTGCGCCGCAACAGCGCCATCGTGCGTCCCGCTTGCCCGCGCAACGATTGGTAGAGCGAACGGCGCGACAGCTCGTTGAACGGCTCCGGAGCGAACGCCGGGTCTTCGTCGTCGGACGCCAGCGCCAGGTGCAGCTCCGCGGTGCGGCGACCGAGCAGCGCCGCCGATTCGAGGAAACGCCCCATCTCTTCGCACGCGCGCGGGGGTGGCTCTTCGCCGGCGAGGTCGAGCAGCGCGGTCTTGTCCGGGAGGAGGGTTCCGGACGTCTCGGCGTTTCGCGCGAGCGCGCGCTCGACGAACGACGACAGCTCGTCGAGCGTGTACGTCCACGCGTCCCCTTCGTTCGGAACGAACTCCTGGAGGATGCCGACGGTGATCGGCGCGCGCCGCGTGCGCCGGAACTCGAGCGATCCCGCGAGCGCCGGCGTCTGCCCGAAGCGGCCGCGATCCGTGAGGAAGCGCCCGATCTCGAGGTCGGGGTTCGTCCCTTCGTCGGCGCGGCGGATGAGCTTGAGCACGAGCGAGGTGCGGTACGCGATCGACGTGTTGCTCTGCTCCGCGCTCATCACGACCGGCTCTGCGTCTGACGCGTGCTGCGCGAGCCGGCGGTACACGTGCGACGGCGACGCGACCAGCTCGCCGTGGCGACCGGCGAGACGCCGCCGGCCTCCGATCGCTTCGAGCAACGACGCGCCGAACCGCGGGCTCCACACCGCGTCGTACAGCACGCGCGCGCCGTCGTGCGACCACAGCGTGGCGATCGCGTCGCGCGGCGGCCACTCGGGATCGGGGTCCGACACGGCGAGCGGCAGCACGTACCGGTCCGACTCGCCTTCCGTGTACTCCACGTCGAGGAAGGTGAGGAACGCGAACGGGTCCTTGCCGAGCGGGATCGCCTCGCCGATGCGAACGGCCTTGATCTTGCGGCCCTTGCCGCCGAACCAGCGGCGCTCGCGCAAGTACGCCGGCAAGATCTCTTCGAGCGGCGCGCGCTTCGGCGTGCGCAGGATCGCGTGCCACGGGCCCTCCACCGACAGCGGCGGCAGCGTGCGTTCGGACGCATCGGCCTCGCGCTTCAGCTGCGGTTCGAGCAGGAACCAGTAGAACGCGTGCGGTCCGAGCGTGAGCAGGTACGGAAGGTCGCCGATCTTCGGGAACTCGGTGCCGCCGAACAGCTCCACCGGCGTCGTGCCCCGGAACGATGACAGGTCCAGCTCGACGTACTGCGCGTGCCGCGAGAGGTTCGCGACGACGAGGATGTGATCGTCGTCGTGCGAACGCAGGAACGTGAGCACCTTGCGGTTCTCGGGATACAGCATGCGCAGCGAGCCGCGCCCGAGCGCCGGGTGACGCTTGCGCTGGGCGATCAAGCGCTTCATCCACCACAGCAACGAGTTGGGGTTCGCTTGCTGCGCCTCCACATTGACGGCTTCCGAGTGATACTCGGGGTCGATGATGACCGGAAGGTACAACTGCTGCGGGTTCGCGCGCGAGAAGCCGGCGTTGCGATCGGCGCTCCATTGCATCGGCGTGCGCACGCCGTTGCGATCTCCGAGATAGATGTTATCGCCCATCCCGATCTCGTCGCCGTAGTACACCACCGGCGTTCCCGGCAACGAGAACAGCAACCCGTTCATCAGCTCGATCATGCGGCGATCGTTTCCGAGCAGCGGCGCGAGGCGGCGACGGATGCCGAGGTTGATGCGCATCTGCGGGTCGACCGCGTACATGCGGTACATGTAGTCGCGCTCCTCGTCGGTCACCATCTCGAGCGTGAGCTCGTCGTGGTTGCGCAGGAACAGCGCCCACTGCGCGGTATCGGCGATCGGCGGCGTCTGGTCGAGGATGTCTACCATCGGGAAGCGATCCTCCATGCGCACCGACATGAACATGCGCGGCATGACCGGGAAGTGGAACGCCATATGACATTCGTCGCCGGCGCCGAAGTACGCGACGGCGTCCTCCGGCCACTGGTTCGCCTCTGCCAGCAGCATGCGATCGGTGTGACGCCGGTCGACGTGCGCGCGCAGCCGCCGCAAGAAGTCGTGCCCCTCGGAGAGGTTCTCGCAGTTGGTTCCCTCGCGCTCGAACAGGTACGGCACGGCGTCGAGCCGCAGCCCGTCGACGCCCATGTCGAGCCAGAAGTCGAGGACCTCGAACATCGTGCGCTGTACCACCGGGTTGTCGAAGTTGAGGTCGGGCTGATGTGCATAGAAGCGGTGCCAGTAGTACGACTTCGCGACCGGGTCCCACGACCAGTTCGACGTTTCGAAGTCGTTGAAGATGATGCGCGCGTCGGTGTAGCGATCCGGGGTCTCGCTCCACACGTACCAGTCGCGGTACTTGCTGGTGCGGGACGCGCGCCGGGCGCGTTGAAACCACGGGTGCTGATCCGACGTGTGGTTGAGCACCAGCTCGGTGATCACGCGCAGGCCTTGCCGGTGTGCCTCGCGCAGGAGCTGGCGGAAGTCGCGCAGGTTCCCGTACGCGGGGTGGATGCCGCTGTAGTTCGCGATGTCGTAGCCGTCGTCGCGCAACGGCGACGGATAGAACGGCAGCAACCAGATCGCGGTGACGCCGAGGTCCTGCAAGTACTCCAGCCGGCTCGTCAGCCCGCGAAAGTCGCCGACGCCGTCCGCGTCCGAGTCCATGAACGTGCGGACGTGGAGCTCGTAGATGATCGCGTCCTTGTACCAGGGCGCCATCATCCGAAGGCCTCGGACGCGCGTTCGTCACGCGGGCCGTGCTCGAGCCGGAGGATGTGCGCCGGCACGCTCCACGGGTCGAGCTCCACGTAGTTGTGCTCGCCGCGCCACACGTAGCGCGCGCCGGTGAGCAAGTCGTGCGCGAGGTACGGCCGCTCTCCGTCGAAGCCGAGGTCGTGCAACGGCACGCGCAGCGTGCCCGATTGCCGCCAGCGCAAGTCGAGGTTCACCACGACGAGCAGCACGTTCGAGCGGTCGCGCGTCGCGCGCACGTACGCGAGCAGCATGTCGTTGTCGACGTCCACGAATCGCAGCTCGTCGTACGAGTGCAGCGCCGGGTTGTCGCGCCGGATCACGTTCACCAGCGCGATGAAGTCGGCGAGGCTGCCCTCGTCGTCGAGTTGCCGGGACCGGATCTCGTACTTCTCGGAGTTGAAATACTCCTCTTTTCCTTGCGCGATCGGCTCGTGCTCCATCAGCTCGTACGCGGGCCCGTAGATGCCGTAATTGGTGCCGAGCGTCGCCGCGAGCACGAGCCGGTGCATGAACGCGGGGCGCGCACCGATCTGCAGGTGCTCGGGGAGGATGTCGGGCGTGTTCGGCCACAGGTTCGGGCGGAAGTACTCCGCGACGTCGGTGCGCGTCAGCTCGGTGAAGTACTCCATCAATTCGTGCTTGGTCATGCGCCACGTGAAGTAGGTGTACGACTGGTCGAAGCCGAGCTTCGCGAGGTGGTACACCACGGCCGGCCGCGTGAACGCTTCGGAGAGGAAGATCACGTCGGGGAATCGCGCGCGCACGCCGGCGATCATCCACTCCCAGAAACGAAACGCTTTCGTGTGCGGGTTGTCGACGCGGAAGATGCGCACGCCGCGGTCGGCCCAGAACACGACGACGTCGCGCAGCTCGCTCCACAACGCACGCCAGTCCGCCGTCTCGAAGTCGAGCGGATAGATGTCTTGATATCGCTTGGGAGGATTCTCCGCGTACTGGATCGATCCGTCGGGGCGCTTGCGGAACCACTCCGGATGCTCCTTCACGTAAGGGTGATCGGGCGAGCACTGGAACGCGATGTCGAGCGCGATCTCGAGGCCGTGGTCGCGCGCGCGGGCGAGGAGCTCGTCGAACTCCTCGAAGGTTCCGAGATCGGGGTGGATCGCGGTGTGCCCGCCGTCCTCGTCGCCGATCGCCCACGGGCTGCCGGGATCGCCGGGCGCGCAATCGACGGAGTTGTTCTTGCCCTTGCGATACGTGCGGCCGATCGGATGGATCGGCGGGAGGTACAGGACGTCGAACCCCATCCCCGCGATGTACGGCAATCGCTCGACGACGTCGGCGAACGTGCCGTGACGTCCGGGCTCGGCGGACGCCGAACGCGGGAACATCTCGTACCAGGCTCCGAAGCGCGCGCGCTCGCGGTCGACCATTACGGTCAGCTCGCGCGAATACTCCACGAGGAACGCGCGCTCGGCGTGCACGTCCATCAAGCGCGACAGCTCTTGGTCGGGCATGACGCGCAGCGATCCCTCCGCGGCGGAACGCAACACGTTCGCCCACTGCTCGAGCTTCTGGCGATCGAAGCCGTCGGCGCGCCGCGCGGCGGCCTCAGCCAATTCCGCGCCGGCGAGCAGCTCGACGGAGACCTCCTGTCCGGCCTCCACTTTTTTTTCGAGATCGCGTCGCCAGGTTGCGAAGCGATCGATCCACGCCGACACCGTGTACCGGCACGCGCCGAGCCCGGGCACGGTGAACTCCGCTTCGAACGCGTCGTTGGGGAGCGCGTCCATGCGAATCTCCCGCCACGTGCGCGCGTTCTCCGGCTTCCACCGCAACACCGCCGCGACCACGTCGTGACCGTCTGCGATCGCGGTCGCGGTGACGCGCACGCGTTCGCCGGGCGTTCGCTTGATCGGGTAGCGGCCGCAGTCGATCTCCGGCGCCACCTTTTCGATCACGACGCGACGGCGCCCGTCCTCCGGCGCGGCTGCCGGCGCGCGCGTCGCAGACCCGTGCATGGGTCGCTGACGCGCACCGCCACGGCCGCTCGCCACCATGTCCGTATTCCTGCCCAGCAAAGCGGACTGCGAAATCGAAGCAAGCGATGACTAGTCACTCCGGACTAGGGCAAGCGCACTCCCAACTTCGGTCTAAACACGTCTCGTTTGCTCGCATTGGGCGGCGGATGCTTCGGATGCCGGTTCGGGACCGGTACGTCTGATCGCCGGGCGGAGGGACGGGCGACGTAGCCCGCACCAGGGACGGGAGGTTCCAATGCAAGGATTCCCCCAAGCTGTGCGAGCGATGCTGCTTGCTACGTTGCTGCTACCGATCGCGACGCTCGCACTCGCAGTGCCGGCGGCGCACGCGGCGACCACGGGCTGGTCCGGTTATGCCACCGCGACGGTAGTGCATGCCGACCTGTTGCAAAGCGGAACCACGCGCGTGGTCGACGCGGAGGAAGGTTTCAGCGCCGCGTCCGCGTCCACCTCGCGCTTGAGGAGCGCGATCCTCAACGAAGTCGAGCGTCCGGCATCGCCTGCGCTCGCGAACCGAAGCTCGTACGCGCGCGGCAGCGGGCTCGAGGCCGGGCTCGTGCAATCGCCGAGCACCGAGAACCAGCTGATCCTCGCGGGCAAGGCGGAGTCGTTCGCGCCGCCGTCCACCGGGCTGGCAACCAAGGAGCTGGGACCGGTAAAGGGATCGCCGTTGCTGTACGCATCCGCGCTACGCGGGCAAGCAGTCGCGAACTGGGGCCCCGGTGGTTGCGTGCTCGGCAAGGACGTCGCGCGCGGGTTGGGATACGCACTCGACGCGCAGCTGCTCAACACCGGAGAGGCTGCGGCCGACGGCACCTTGAAGCTTCCGATCCTCACGGCGGACGCGCCGCGTCCCGAGCGCGCGGTGGCGCAATCGTCGTCGCGGCTGCGGCTGATCCGTCAGATCGACAAGACCGGTCGCGTCGTCGGTCCGCGGTTCGCATTGCTGTCGGAGACGCGCGCGACGATCGCACCGATCACGTTGTTCCGCGACACGCCGACGCAGATAACGCTGGAATTCCTGGGTGAATGGGTGCTGCAAGCGGTCGCGACCGGCGTGCCGGGACAGGCGTGGGTGCACTACGGTCCCGGCAAGGTCACGCCCGAGACGCCGGTGCTGCGCACGCTGGACGTGCTCGGAAACGTCACGAACATCCTCACGACACAGCAGCTTCTGACGCCGGCCGGCCTCGTGCTGAAGGTGCCGGGCGTCGCCGAGATCGCGATCGGTGAGGACCCGCGCGCGATTGGCGGAGATGACACGACCTCGCCGGTGGTCGCCGCGAACGGAACGGCGGCCTCGGCAGCCGTCGACGTCGTGCGGGTGAAGCTGCTCGCCAGCGCCGACTTGCACGCCGCCGATATCCGGGTGGGGCACATGGAGGTCCGCGCTGCGGTTCCGGAGGGCGGAATCGCGTGCGGACTTCCTGTGCGCAAGGTCGCGACGCCGGCGAGCGTGAGCGTCGGCAACGACTTCACCACGACGATCACCGTGACGAACCCGTACGACTGCCCGCTCGCGAACGTGAAGCTGCACGACGCGATCCACGTGGAGGGCGACGCTCGATTCGCGATCGCGTCGACGTCTCCGACGGGGACGGCGACGGCCGGAGACAACCTGAGCGAGGGGACCATCGACTGGGATCTGGGAGGGATCCCGGCGCACGGCAGCAAGAAGGTGGCCGCCACGTTCACGGCGCAGGACGGCGCCGGGAAGATCGTGGACGTGGCCACCGCCACCGGCGATATCGGCGCTTGCACCGGAAGCGCCACGACGGTGTCCGGTGTCGGAACCGCTCTGGTCGGAGCGGACGTGGGTGGATCGAGCCCCGAGCTGACGGTCCCGGTGGCGAAGGTCTTGGGCAAGATCGTAAGCCGGGACCAGCTCCCAGCCACGGGGCTCGAGGACGTCTTGCCGGTTGCCGCAGGAGCGCTCGCGGTGATCGCGGCAGGGTTGTTGATCGGGTTGCTGCGAAAGTCGGCGTAGGAGGGCGCCGACCGAGTATCGGAGCCCCCGCCTTCGGCGGGGGCTCCTCCACGCACGACAAGGCTTGAAGAGATCAGAACGTTCGTCTGGCGCACGTTTCGAACGAGCTCAAAGCGATTCGACGGCGTTGATCACGTCGACCGCGCCGAACACGCGCCGGTACGACCGACCCGTCAGCTCCTGCAAGACTCCGATGCGCACCAACCGATCAATGGCAGACTTCGCCGCCGGGACGCTGACACCGTATTTCTCGGCCGCGAACGCATGGGTGATGACCGGCCACTCGATCAAGCCTTCCACTATCCTGTGAATTACCCCTCCCCATCGACTCGCGTGGAGTTTGTCTCGCACGTCCGCGAGCCAATCCATCAAACGGCCGGTGATCTCAACGTGCGCGGCGCACTGGTCGACGATGGCTTCGCAGAAGAAAGAGACCCACGGATTCCAGTCGCCCGTCTGACTCAAGCGTAGAAGCTGATCTTGATACTGCTCTCTCCTTCGAAGCAGCCACGGTGAGAGCGTCAGGGCGGGTTCGGGAATCGCGCCTGCCTTGAGCAGTTGAAGCACGATCAACAACCGGCCGACTCTTCCGTTGCCATCCGCGAACGGGTGCAGCGCCTCGAACTGATAGTGAGCCATGGCAGCGACAAGTGGAGCCGGAAGATCGTGTTGCGCTTGAATCCACCGCTGCCACTCTTCCATTCCCGCGTGAAGACGGTCGTCTGGCGGCGGTGGCACGAATCGTGCGTCGTAGATCGTGCATCCTCGGGGTCCGATGAACACTTGGTGTCGACGCACTCTGCCCGGATCTCTTGGAGGGTTGCGAGACTCTCGTGCCAGGATGCCTTGCAGGTCGGCCAGCATGCCGTTTGTGATTGGCCGATCTCGCACCCACACGAAAGCCTGTTCTGCCATGTGCTCGTAGGCCCTGATCTCAACGACTTCGGGCGACTTGGGCGGCATTTGC
>JBIOWR010000173.1:0-8660 GCA_044868775.1 Actinomycetota bacterium | reverse complement strand
GCATCCCGGCTCCCTCTCAAGCCCCGGCGGGAGCGAGATGGAGCCCGGCCAGCGCCTTGCCCATCTCGATGTTGTACTCGTACGCCGTCATCACTTCGAAGATCAGCTGGAGCTTCTGTTCGACGTCGAGCGGGAGATCGTTGAGCGCTTGACGGTACGCGTTCTTGAAACCGACCGCGTCGCCGATCTCGCTGAAGTCGTAATAGTCGAGGCCTTCGTCGCCCCACGCGTTGCGGAGCGCCGCGGCGATCATGAGGCCGCCGGACAGGTCGGCCATGTAGCGCGTGTAGTGGTGCGCGATGAAGCCGACGGTGTCCACGCTCACGATGCGCTCGACGTACTCAGCCGTTCCGGGAAGCTGCTCGTCCTCGACGGCGGCCTTCCAGTCGGGGCCGTAGAAGTACTCGAGGTCCTTCTCGATGAACGGCGCGCGCGCGAGCTCGGGAAGGTGGAACTGACCGACGAGCTGATCGTTCGCCAGCGTCTCGAGGCGCGCTTCCATCGCCCGGTACACCGGATACACGTTGGCGAGCAACTGGCGGTAGCCCTCCTTGCTGATCGTGCCCTGCGCGAGCGAGAGCTCGAAGGGGGAGAACTGCGCGCGGTCGTGGTCGGCCCACGTCTCTCGCCGGAGCAGACCCGACAGCGGCTTCTCGGCAAGCTCCTCCACGAGCTTCTCGCGGAGCCGCTTCTTGTTCTCTTCAATTCTCTTGAGGACTTCCGACATCTGTGAGGCCTCCCCGGCGACGACAGGCCGGGAGGGATCTACCCGGCCGCGAAATTTTCACGACAACCTGTCGCCACGGTAGCGGCTTCACGACAGACCGTCAAGATGTTTGGCGACGGGGTGTCGGAAAGTGCCGGTTCGCGCCCACCGGGCGCGTCCGGTCAGCTACGGCCGGAGCGGTAGCCCAGCTGGCGGGAGAGCCCGGCGGTGGCCTCGACCAGGAGCTTCGCGGCCTCGTCGGCATCGTCGCGGAAGCGCTCCACCGGGCCACAGACGCTCATGACCGCGACCGGCCGTCCGTCGTGGCCCAGCACCGGGGCCGCCACCGAGCCGGCGCCCTCCATGCGCTCCCCCATCGAGCTGGCGTAGCCGCGCTCCTGGATCTCCTCGAGCTCGGCGCGCAAGACCTTGGCGCTCGTGACGGTGATCTTCGTGAGCTTCTCGAGCGTGCGAGCGAGGTACTGCTTCTGCTCGTCGGGGTCGAGGAACGCAAGGAACGCCTTGCTCGACGCGCCGGCGTGCAACGGGTACTCGACGCCGAGCTTTACGACCATCTTCACGTCGCGATCGGGCGTGACCTGGTCGACGTACACGCGGTTCCATCCGGTGCGCAGCGACAGCGTCGCGGTTTCGTTGGTGACGGTCGACAAGTGCTCCATGATCGGGCGCGCGAGCGCGGGGATGTCCATGCGGTTCATGTACGCGAGTCCGAGGTGCAGCACCCGCGGCCCGAGCGAGTACCGGCGCGACGATTCGTCGAGCTCCACGAAACCCTTGGCGCGGAAGCTCGACAGGATCCGGTAGACGACCGCCTTGCTGAGGTTCAGCGCCTGCGCGATCTCGGTGACGCCGAGCGTGGCTTCGTTCGAGTCGGCGAACAGCGCGAGGACGTCGGTCGCCCGCTCGATCGCGACGATGGTTTGCCCTTGCTGTGCCTGCGCCACCCAACCTCCCGGCTTCCGCCTAACCGTACCGCACAGCGGAACGGCAGTGAAACCCCGTTCCGCCTACTGAACCAGCCGCTTGAGGTAGGTCCCCGGGAAATCCTTGGCGACCTCTCCATCGCGGAACATCGGTACGCCGCGCACGAGCGTCGCCACCGGCCAGCCCGTCACCGCGACGCCCGCGAACGGCGTGTGATCCTGCGCGCTGAAGCACAGCTCGGGCGTGACCGTCTGTTCGAGACCGAGGTCGACGATCGCGAGGTCCGCGTCGCCGCCGACCGCGATGGTGCCCTTGCGCGGATACAGGTTGAAGATGCGTGCCGGCGTCGCGCTCGCCACCTGCGCGATGCGATCGAGCGACACGCCGCGCTTGTGATGGCCCTCCGAGATCAACACCGGGTACAGCAACGCGGTGCCGCCGAACCCGGGGAGCGCCGGCCACAGGTCGTCTCCCTTGTTGTCTTCCATGCAACACGCGTGATCGGACGCGACGGTGCCGACGCGCCCGTTCTCGATCCCCGCCCACAACGCTTCGTTGTCCTCGCGCGTGCGGATCGGCGGGTTCACCTTGCCGCCGAGCCCGGTGAGCGCGTCGTGCGACAACGCGAGGTGGTGCACGGTCACCTCCATGTTCGCGTCGAGCGACGGATAGCGTGACGCGACGCTGCTTGCGGTCTGGAGCGCCAGCGCGCTCGACAGGTGAAGAAAGTTGGCGCGCACGCCGGTTGCGTCGCCGAGCACGCCCGCCTCTTCGATCGACAAGCGTTCGGTGAGCGGCGGTCGCGCGGCTGCGTACTCCGCGAGGCCGGATACGTTCGGATCGTTCTTCGCACGCTCGATGAAGATGCGAAGCAGCTCCGCCTGCTCGCAGTGGAGCGAGAGCGAGACGCGCTCGTTCCGCGTCGCGTCCACGCGCGCGACTTGCTCCATGATCTCGTACAGGTGCCCGAGGTCGTACTCGTCGGTCATCGTGTACGACTTCGCGTCGCGCGAATCCGCGGAGAGGTTCAAGCCTTTGTAGAACATGTAGTACTTGAAGCTCGTCACGCCCATCTCTTCGACCAGCCACGGGATCTCGCGCACGTGCTCGGCCGTCATCGGCGCGAGATGGAAGCCGTAGTCGACCTTCGCGTGGCCTTCGACCTTTTGCAGGACCTCCGGGAAGATCTCCTTGTACGGGCCGGACTTGTTGAGGTAGTGGCTGCCTGTGCGGAAGTACGACACGACCGTCGTGACGCCGCCCACGAGGCTCGACGTCGTCTCGGACTCGGTGTCGTCGGTGATGTCGCGGTAGATGCCGAGGTGATAGTGCGAGTCGACCGCGCCGGGGAACACGTGCTTGCCGCGCGCGTCGATCGCTTCGATGCCGTCGCTCGGTTGCAGCCTGTCGGCGATCGCGGCGACCTTTCCGTCTTTGACGCCGACGTCGGCGCGCACCTCGCCGACGAACGGGATGACGAGCGTTCCTCCGATGACGACGACGTCGTAGTTGCTCATGATCGCTACTCCTTCTTCGCGTTCGCGGTGGGCGCCAGCACGTCGTCGACCGAGCGCATGCTCGACGCAGCGTCTTCGATCTGGCTGACCGCATCCTCGGCGAGGACGCGCAGCGCGTTGTCGCGGAACTTGTGCTCGAGGTCGGCGTCGGACAGCGGGCGTTGCGGGCCGCCGCGATTCGTCGTGATGCGCTTCACCTGTTCGGTTCCGTCTTTCTTGCGCGCCTTGAGGATCGCCGGGAGCTGGTAGGGGTAGATCGCGTCGCACTCGGGGTCGGCAACGACGGTCACCTTGGCCATGAGCGCGCGGCGTCGCGGATCGCGCGCGAGCGCGTCGGTGAAGTCGTCGAGGCCGAGGCCGAGGCCGCCACCCCCGAGGAGAGCCGCTGCTACGCAATATGGTCCGCTGAATTGCGCTTGATACCCCGTCTCGGGCGCGCGCTTCGCGTCGAGCGGCTCGCCGATCGTGCGGACGGTCGGCGTCGCGACCCCGAGCTGGATCGCGTCGATGTCGTCCGCGCGCACGCCCGAGTCGCGCAACGCCATCGCCGCGTCGATGCCCGCATGCGTGAAGTGGTTGCACGGATAAGGCTTGAAGAAGATGCCGGGCACCTCCCACTCGTCGCCGAGACCCTCGCGCAAGGGCTTCTCGTCGAACCTGCCTCCGAGCCATGCTTGGAAGAAACCGAAGCGGCCTTCGAGCGCGCTGGCGGGACCCGTGATGCCGCGACGCGCCAGCAATGCCGCGGTGACCGCGGAGCTTGCGGCTAGGCCGCAGTGCAGCCGCTTGACGGTTCCACCGGCGCGGTTTCCCTCGATCACGCCGCTTCCCATCGACACCGCAATGCCCATCGCGTCGGCAATGCCGTCTTCTTTGAGACCGAGCAGCGCGGCAACCGCGGCGGAGCCCGCCACCGCGCCGCAAATCGACGTCGCGTGCTGACCGCGCTCGAAGAACGTGGAGTTCCCCGTCGTACGGTCGTAACCCGCCATCCCGAGCCGCACGCATATCTCCAGTCCCGCGGCGATCGCGCGTACCGCGCGCTCGCCGCTCCCCCCCGTCAATTGCGCCGCCGCAAGCACCGCAGGAACGATCGACGCGCTCGGATGAAGGATCGACGGCAGGTGTGTGTCGTCGTAGTCGAGCGAGTGCGCAAGGACGCCGTTGACGAACGCCGCAGCCGGCGCCGGCAATCGCTCGCGCGCGCCGATCGCGCTCGCCTGCGCCGCACCCCCCTGTTCGAGCGCGTGCGCGAGCACCGCATCCGACGTGTCGAGCGTCAACGCCGCGAGCGACACGCCGACGATGTCGAGGACACGTTGCCCCACACTTTGCGCCACGTCGCCCGGCACGCCGTGCTCGACCGCGCGCTCCGCGAAACGAGCGAGACGTTGCGACAAACTCAATTCACTCAACCGATGACCTCGCGCTTGAAATCGCGCGCAGAACGCTTATCGTCGCGCGCCGGGATGAAGAAGTGCTTCCGGGGTAGCTCAATCGGTAGAGCACCCGCCTGTCTAGCGGAGGGATGTGGGTTCGAGTCCCACCCCCGGAGCATTTCTCTCCCTTGCCGATCGCGACGGCAACGGGGTAGGCTGTCTGCGGACAGGCGGATGCTAGAGCTACCCAGGCAAAGACCCCCGCAAGGGGGTTTTTGCTTTCGTGGACGCTTACGCTCACGCCGAGATCACCGCGAGCGGACGCACCGGCGAGCCGGTGCCGCCGATGATCTTCAACGGCGACAGCACGAACAAGAACTCGTGCACGCGCGCCGCCGCAAGCTCTTCCAAGGCGAGCGTCTCGATGATGTGTACGCCGTTGTCAACGAGCAGCACGCGATGCGCGGGCAGCACGGCATGGCCGGCGCCGGGAGCTATGCGTTCGAACGCGATCGAGTCCGCCCCGGCCGCTCGGATACCGCTGGCCGCGAGCCACTTTGCGCCTTCTTCTCCGGTGCCCGGCACGCCCGACTCGCGGCCGACGTACGCGTCGCCGGAATCCCACAGCCGGCCCCAGCCGGTGCGAATCAGCGCAACGTCGCCGGGTTGAAGCGGCGTGCGCTGCCGCTCGCACGCCGCTTCGAGGTCGTCCGGCGTCACTTCGTACGCGGGATCGCAAAACTCGACACCGATCGCAGCAGGGATGTCCAGCAACACGCCGCGACACACGAACGGCGTAACGGTCTCGATGCCGTGCTGCGAGAAACGGCCGCCGCTCTGTGCGGCAAGAGCGTCGACGCCGCCGTAGAGCTTGCCGTGGTGGGAGACGTGCGCGAGCGCGTCGATGTGCGTGCCGACGTGCCCTCCCGTCACGATCATCTCGTTGGAAGCGGAGCCGCCGTCGGGGCGCGTCACGTCGCCGTGCCGTCGCTGCAGCGCCATGCGAAACGGCGGATGGTTCGGCGACTGCGGCATCCCCTGGAACAGCGGCCGGCCGAGATCGAACACGCGCGCACCGCGCGCGATCGCGTCGAGGAACGCATCAGGCAACGATGCCACGCTCCCGCAAAGCGGCGATGCGCGTGGCGTCGATGCCGAGCTCGTCGATGAGCACGGCGTCGGTGTCGGCGCCCAGCGCGCGGCCGGTGAACTCGATCGATCCCGGAGTCTCCGACATGCGGAACAGCACGTTTTGCATGCGCACCGGTCCCAAGTCGGAATCGTCCACGGTCGTGATCATGTCGCGCGCTTGCACGTGCGGGTCGTCCATCAGGTCCGCGACGTCGTAGATCGGCGCAATCGCAGCCTCCGCCGCCTCGAACGCTTCGACGACCTCGTCGCGCGTGCGATGCGCGATCCAATCCGCAACGTACGCATCGAGGAGATCGCCGTGCTCCGCGCGGCCTTTGCCGGTCGCGAACCACGGCTCGTCGATCACCTCAGGGTGGCCCACGAGGCGCATGACGCGCTCCGCGATCGAGTTCGCGCTCGTCGACACGGCGACCCACGCGTCGTCTTTCGTCTTGTAGGTGTTACGCGGCGCGTTGTTGTCGGATCGGTTTCCGGTGCGCGGTTGCAGCTCCCGCAACTGGTCGTACACGATCGGTTGCGGCCCGAGCACGGTGACGATGGGTTCGAGGATCGCGAGGTCGATCACTTGACCCTTCCCGCCGCGCGCGTCGCGGTGATACAAGGCCATGAGCGCAGCCGACGCTGCCGTCATCCCGGCGATCGAATCCGCAAGCCCGAACGGCGGCAGCGTCGGCGGGCCGTCAGGCTCACCGGTGATCGCGGCGAAGCCGCTCATCGACTCGGCGAGCGTGCCGAACCCGGGGCGGTTGCGATACGGCCCCGTCTGTCCGAACCCGGTGACGCGCACGATCACGAGGCCCGGATTCACCTTGTGCAGCACGTCCGGCCCGAGCCCCCATCGCTCCAGCGTGCCCGGGCGGAAGTTCTCCACGAGCACGTCCGCAGTCTCGGCGAGCTTCAAGAAGATCGCCGCTCCGTCGGAATCTCCCAGATACAAGCCGATGCAGCGCTTGTTGCGTCCGAGCATCTTCCACCACAGCGGCACGCCGTCCTTCGCATGGCCGTGCCCGCGAATCGAGTCGCCTTTCGCCGGATGCTCGACCTTGATCACGTCGGCTCCGTAGTCGCCGAGGATCTGGCACGCGAGCGGGCCCGCCAGGACCGTGCTCACGTCGAGCACGCGCACTCCCTGCAGCGGTCCGCTCATCGCACGATCAACGGCCGTCGCCGCTCCACTCGCCCGTGGACTTCGAGCGCACCGGCAATCCGGTGATCACCGGACCCTGCGTCTCCTTGTCGTAATTCTCGGCGTCGCCCTCGACGATCACGCGCTCGTTCGTCGTGTAGTAATTGACGAGGTCGCCGTCCGAACGGATGAGCCACGCGCATCCGTCGGGCTCGTGCGAGATGAAGTGACCGTGCTTCACCCACGCGGGACGGAAGAAATACGTGCCGGGCGTAAGGTCGCCGAAGTTGTACACCATGCTTCCGAAGATCGTGTACGCCTCCTCGTAACACGGGTGATGCGCGAGGCGATGGTCGTCCCAACCCGGCGCCGCCCAGATGAGGCGCGAGTAGAACCCGGTCTCGGGATTGCGATGGAGCATCTTGATGAACAGGCCGGGTTTCGGGCCGGGCTTGTCCACCGCCAGCCACTCCATCGCCTCGGTGTCGAGCACGATGACCTCGGGCTCGCGCGCCCAGTCGGCGCTCTTGTCGGTCGCCTCGAAGCCCCAGTCGCCGTACTCGCGGTAGAGCAAGATGCGCGTGCCCTCTTTCGCTTGCACGCGCGGCATCACAACGCCTTTGGGAGCGTGGAAGTAACCGCCCTGGCCGAGCCGTTCGTCGCCGACCGCGATCTCACCCTCGAGCACGTACCACTCGGTGTCGGCGGTGTGGTAGCCCCGCGGCCGGTCGAACGCGCTGAGGAAATCCACGCGCAACGACGCCGAGCCGTCCTCTTCGTCGGCGGAGAGGATGCGCTGGATGGCCTTGCCCTCGCCGCCCTGGAGCTCGGCCTTGTGCCAGATGTAGTCGTCCTCGTGGATCAGCTCGACGTGCGGCCGCATCGGGGGACCCCTTTCGCCTCTGTTTCGTTGAGCGGTACAGCGTTTCAGATTAGAGCGTAGGGGGCGGCGGCGTCAACGGGCGCGGCCCTCCGGATCGCCGGTCCGTGCCCGCGCCGGGTCGCCGGTCCGTGCCCGGGCCGGGCCGTGCCCCGCGCCTGGTCACTCCGCCGTGATCGGCGTCTTCGCCTCCGGGAAGTGGCCCTTGTCCTGGGGCGCGTCGCGCTTGTAGACCATCACGCTCCGCTTCCAGGTCACGACCACCTCGCCGTCCTGGTTCAAGCCGCGCGTCTTCACGGAGACGATGCCGGCGTACGGCCGCGACTTGGATTCGCGCTTGTCGATCACAAGCGACTCGGCGTATAGCGTGTCGCCCACGAACACCGGGTGCGTAAGCCGGATCTCGTCCCAGCTGAGGTTGGCCATCCCGTTCTGGCTCACGTCGAGCACGCTGAGCCCCAGCACCATCGCCACGGTCAAGCCGGAGTTCACCAGGTACTTCCCGAACGTCGACTGCTTGGCGTAGTGATCGTTGAAGTGCATCTGGTTGGAGTTGTTCGTAAGGAGCGTGAACCAGATGTTGTCGGTCTCGGTGATCGTCCTCCCGAACGGGTGCTTGTAGACGTCGCCGACCTCGAAGTCCTCGTAGTACCGTCCGATCCGCCCGTCGCTGCTCGCCATGCCGGCCTCCTTGGTCCAGTCGCCGGGCGAGCATACGCCTCGGAGCGGCTCGGGTCATACCGCTGAGCGGTACAGAGGTTCGTGTAGTGGAACAACCGGCCCGCGGCGCGCTATCGTGGACGCCCGGCAACGCAGGGCGATCGGGAGGGATGGCCGTGAGGCCACTGGAAGACGTTCGCATCGTGGCTCTCGAGCAGTATGGGGCGGGCCCGTTCGGCAGCATGCACCTCGCCGACCTCGGCGCCGAGGTCATCAAGATCGAGGACCCGTCGAC
>JBIOWR010000172.1:0-6200 GCA_044868775.1 Actinomycetota bacterium | reverse complement strand
CGGGAGCTGCTGCGCGCCAACCACGGCGAGCACGTCGAAGGGCGGGCGGTCGAAGCCCTGAACGACGAGGCGCGCAAGGCTCCGATCGCGCTGCGGTTCGACGACTCCGGCACCCCGAGCCTGGAGTCGTGCGCCGAGGGGCTCGACGGCGTGTTCGCGGAGATCCTTCGCGGTATCGCCGCAGCGGCGGCCGAGGGCGCGTGGCAACGATTGAAGATCTGCCGCAACGACACGTGCGCAGTGGCCTTCTACGACCTCTCCAAGAATCGCTCGCGCTCGTGGTGCAGCATGGAGGTCTGCGGCAACCGCATGAAGGTCAAGGCGTTCCGCGAACGCCACGCGCACGACGCCTAGCGTGAACTGACCCCGCCACTCGCCGCACCCATCCGCCGCAGGGCGTGTTCGCCGTTGCACTCTTCCCCCAGCGCGCGTCCGCCGTTACGTCCCTTCGCCGCAGCGCGTGCTCACCTGGTGAATTCACATTTGCCCATGGTGCTCGCCCAGTGAACCTGCGCTGCGAAGAGGAGGTTGCCCCGGAGAAACGCCCGCCGCGACCGCGGGCTAGTGGCCGCCGAGGGGGTGGTCGGGGGCTTCCGGCGGCGGGGGGTGTTGCGGACCGCTCAGGGGATGCTCGGGGAGGTCGAGGGGCGGCGAGTGCTCGGCCGCGGCGGGATGCTCGACGTATTCGGGCGGCCAGTCTTCGGGTTGCGTGCCGCCCTCGGTCGCGATGAGCGGGTTCTCCTCTTCGGGGAGCGGGCGGCGGGTGTCGATTGCGCCGCGGGCGCGCTGGATCGTGTACCACAAGCCGATGAGGACGAGGAACAACGATACCCATTGCGTGCCGCGCAGCCCGGCGTAGGTGTCGGTGCCCGTGCGCGCGAAGTCGATGAAGAAGCGGGCGGCGCCGTAGAACGTCGCGGTGAACACGATGAGGAAGCCGCGGGGGCGCGGCTTTCGCGCCAGCAGGAGCACGATCGGCAGCAGCACCAGGACGCTCCAGAAGTCGTACAGCGCGGTTTGGTGACAACCGACGTCGCCGCGCGCGAACGTGGCGAGGCACGACGGATGGAGCGGTTGTGAGACCGGCACGCCGCCGGTGGCGCGGAACGCGAACGGCAACGACGTGGGCCCTCCCAGATGGTCGCCCACGATGAGGTCACCGATGCGGCCGAAGATGAGGCCCAGCGGGAACCCGGGCGCCGCGGAGTCGAGCGCGTCCCAGAACGGGATCTGATGCTTGCGCGCGTACGGCACCGCCGCGATGATCCCGCCGAAGACGCCTCCGTAGAAGACGAGGCCGCCCTCCCACACTTTGAGAATGTCCAAAACGTTGGGGACGTAGTCGGTGATGTGGCCGACGACGTAGAAGAGTCGCGCTCCGATCACGACGCCGAACACGGCACGCATGAGCATGTTCCAGACGTGGTCGCTGGAGATGCCCTTGCGTTCGGCGTGCCGCGCCATGAGCACGCCGCCGAGGAAGAACCCGACCGCAATGCCGATCCCATGCGGCGAGACGCCGCCGATGCGCGGGTACACGTGCCACGAGATCACCGAGAGCATGGCCCCGGATTCTAACGAGAATCGGGTCGTAATGGACAGGCATGTTCGGGTCGCGCGCATGATCGCGAGGTAGACTCGCAGCGTGGACCGGCGCATCTTCGGGCTCGAGAACGAGTACGGCGTCACCTGCACGTTCCGGGGTCAGCGCCGTCTGTCTCCCGACGAGGTCGCGCGCTATCTGTTCCGGCGCGTGGTGTCGTGGGGGAGAAGCTCGAACGTGTTCTTGGAGAACGGTGCGCGCCTGTATCTGGACGTGGGGTCACACCCGGAGTACGCGACGCCCGAGTGCGACGACGTCTACGACCTGATCGCGCACGACAAGGCCGGCGAGCGCATCCTCGAAGGCCTGCTGGTCGCGGCCGAGCATCGCTTGCACGAGGAGGGCATCTCCGGCGAGATCTTCCTGTTCAAGAACAACACCGACTCGGCAGGCAACAGCTACGGATGCCACGAGAACTATCTCGTGAGCCGGTACGGCGAGTTCCAGAAGCTCGCCGACGTGCTCATCCCGTTCTTCGTCACGCGCCAGGTGTTCGCCGGCGCCGGCAAGGTGTTGCAGACGCCGCGCGGCGCGCTGTACTGCCTCGCGCAACGCGCGGAGCACATTTGGGAAGGCGTATCGAGCGCGACGACGCGCAGCCGCCCGATCATCAACACGCGCGACGAGCCGCATGCGGACGCGGAACGCTACCGGCGGCTCCACGTGATCGTCGGCGACTCGAACATGAGCGAGTACGCGGCGCTGATGAAGATCGGCACCACAGACCTCGTGCTGCGCATGGTCGAGGAGGGCACGGTGATCCGCGACCTGTCGCTGGAGAACCCGATTCGTGCCATACGAGAGATCTCCCACGACATCACCTGCCGGCGTCGCGTGAAGCTTGCGAACGGGCGCGAGATGAACGCGCTCGAGATCCAGGCGGAATACTTCGACCGCGCGCGCAAGTTCGTGGAGCGGCGCGGCATCGAAGGGCTCGCGCTGCGCACGCTCGAGATGTGGGAGGAAGCGCTGAAGGCGCTCGAAGCGCAAGACCTCGACCCGCTCGAGGGCAAGCTGGACTGGGTGACGAAGTACAAGCTCATCGAGGCGTACCGCGCGAAGCACGGCTACACGCTCGGCCATCCCAAAGTCGCGCTCATGGACCTCGCGTATCACGACGTGAACCGCAAACGCGGCCTGTATTACTTGCTGGAACGAAAGGGGCGCATGGAGCGCGCGGTGGGCGACGATCGCATCGAAGAGGCGATGAACACGCCGCCGCAGACCACGCGTGCGCGCTTGCGCGGCGAGTTCATCAAGACGGCAAAGGAAAGAAGGCGCGACTTCACCGTGGACTGGGTGCACCTCAAGCTCAACGATCAAGCGCAGCGCACCGTGCTGTGCAAGGACCCGTTCAAGGCGCACGATGAGCGCGTGGAAAAGCTCATCGCGTCGATGTAACGTTGCCGTCATGTGCCGCTCGATCAAGCGCTTGCGCACCGAGACCGGTCCGGCGACCGACGACGAGATCGCCGAAGCCGCGCTGCAGTTCGTCCGAAAGGTGAGCGGATTCCGTGCGCCGTCGCGCCAGCACGAGGAGGCGTTCAACGACGCCGTGCACGAGATCGCCGGCGTGTCGAAGAAGCTGCTCGAAACGCTCCCTCCCAAAAAAGCCGCGAAAGCACAGGAGTGAGGCGTCGAAACCTCTAGTCCTATAGCACCGCGGAGCCATCGAGAATCGCGCGGCGTAGTCCGATAGAAACACCGTGCCGACGCGTGCCCGGGGCGGGAACCGGGAGCGCCGCCGTGGCTGGGAGGCCGCAAGGCATCGGCGGCTCGGCACGCTCAGGTTGCGGTTGCGCTTTCGGTCCGAGGACGGCATGTCGCTGTCCGAGGTCGCGGTCACGCTCGCGATCCTGGGCGTGCTGATTCTCGGTATGTCCTCGACGATGGTGTCGGGCGTGCAGACGCTCGTCTCCGCGAAGCAACGCGCGGCGGCGGTGCAAGCGGCGAACGCCGTGATGGAGCGTGCGCGTGCCGTTGCGCGCAACGACTGGACGCAGCTCGGTCTGGTACCCGCCGACATCAACCCCGCCACCGACTCCAACATCACGGCGGGCACGTGCAACGGGCAGGCGGCGAACATGTTCTCCGGCGAGCCGATCGTTCCTGCCGGCGTCGGCGGCTCGAACCCGTTGTATCCGCACCTGCAGACGGCGACGATCGGCGAGACCACCGTCACGGTGAAGGTGTACGTCACCGGCGTGTCGGCGATCACGTGCTCGGTTGCGAACCCGACGTACAAACGCGTGACGGTTCTCGCGGAGTGGTTGCGCGCGGGTGGCGGCGTGTCGAATCAGGTGCGCCTGGCGAGCTACGTGTTCAACTCCAGCGGAACGCCGATTCCCAACCAGCCGTGCAGCCCCAACTGCTCCACGACGACGAGCGTCAACTTCACGGGTACAGCGTCGTATACGGCGGGTGAGATCGGCAGCTCGCAGACGCAGCTGAACGGAACGCCGCCGTCCGCGACGAAGCTGTACCTGCCGCAGTCGCTCGGGGACGGACGCACGATCGGGCGCCCGATCGTGTACAAGGGATCTGCGATCTCGGCGTCCTCCTCGGTTGACGGCTCGACGACCACGCCCGAGAACAAAGCAGCGAGCCTTGCCGACAACGACGACACCACCGCGCAAGGCCAGGGCTACCCCGCGCCCAACTGCGAGAACGGGACGTGGACGAGCACGCCGGGCGGGATGATCGACGGCAACCTCGTCCAGACCGGACAGTCGTGCAGCTCGATCAAGTACGCGGACTTGTTGCCGTACACGTCCACGATCACCACGATGTCCGGCGCGCAGATGGACAGCACGGTGCCGGGCAACGGTCTCATCCCCGATTTCGAGGTGCGGGAGTTCAGCACGACGGAGTCGACGATCTCGACGTCGACGGTGGACGCGACCGGGACCGGCTCGCCGATCGAGCAAACGCTGGAGACGTCGACGGCGACCGTCCAGCTGCCGTCGATCGCGATCTTGACGTTCAGCGTGCTCGGCGTCGAGGCGACGAACGGCGTGGTCGAGGTCGTGGGCAACACGTATTCGGCGTCGTCCCAGGCCGGCATGAACGCGCTCGATCCGTCGGTCTCGGGACAGGTGACGTTCGGAATCTTCGATCCGCTGGACACGCTGAGCGGGTGCACGGCGCGCGTCGGCTCGTACTGTCGCATCACGGTGGATCCGACGGTGAGCGGCTTCACCGGGTACGAGGCCTCGTTCAACGTGTCGCTCAAAGTCACCGTGGTCGGCCGTCTCGTGATGACGACGTCGGTCTCGATCCCTGCGCCGAAGAAAGACGTCCAGCGAACCGGCGTCGACGTCACGTTCGGAAAGGCGACGTATCAGCTTCCCGTCATCAGCTCGACCCTGGACGTGCAATCGCCGGTCGCGACGACGATCGCGACGGTGAGCGCGACCACCGACCTGGGGCGCCTGCAGGCGCAGTGCTCATGGACATGAGGCGACTTCGGTCTCGCGACCAGGGCGGTTTCACCGTGGCCGAGCTCGGCGTGACGGTCGCGGTGATGTCGGTGCTGCTGTTCTCGGCGCTGTCGTTCCTGCATTCGGCGTCGCGAACGGTGGGCGTGTCGGCGACGGAAACCGAGAACCTCGACGACGCGCGCGTCACGCTCGCGCGGCTGGAGAACGAGCTTCGCGTCGCCGCCGACGTGACGCAAACGGCGTCGTGCCCGGCGACGGAAACCTGTCTCGTGGTCACGGTTCCGCTCGCGGCCGGCGGCCTTGAAGACGTGCGATATCGCTACGACTCCGGCACGAAGAAGCTCTACCGCGCGACCGGCGACGCCGTGGCCGATACATGGGGAAGCGAGGTGGCGATCGTGTCGAACGTGGTCAACGGAAGTGAGGCCGTGTTCTGCCGGTCGACCGCGTGCACGACGCCGTCGGAGGTCGGAGCGACGCTCATCGTCTTGAAGATCAACGCGGACGCCGATCACCCGGAGCGCGTGATGCAGCTGCAGTCCTATGTGAGCCCGAGGAACGGATGATGACGTCGCTGTTCGGCAGGTTGCGCCGCGACGAGGACGGGTTCTCCCTCGTCACCGCGCTCGCGATCGCATTCACGTTCATGCTTTTGCTGCAAGTCCTGATCACGCACGCGCTGCACGCCGGCCAGCAAACCGGACGCGACCGCACGCGCACGCAAGCGTTCCACGTCGCGGAAGCCGGCGTCGAGCGCGCGATGGCCGAGCTGTCGCAAAACCCGAACTTCACCGGATCCACCGAGACCGTGCACGCCGCCGGCGTCGCCGTGGGGACGTTCACCACGACGGTGGCTCCGGTGGCGGGCGCGCCCGACGACCGGCTGATCACGAGCGTCGCGACGACGGGAAGCGCGCAGCCCGAGCAGCGCACGATCGTCACGTCGGTCACGCTGGTGCCGCTGGGGGACTTCCAGTTCGCCCTGTTCTCGGCCAGCACGATCACGCTGAGCCAGCACTTCACGCTCACCGGCTCGACGTTCGCCGACGCGAGCATCGTCCTCCAGGATCACGCCGACGTGCTCGGCGACGTGATCTCTCCCGGCAACATCACCACCGGCAACAACTCCACGATCAACGGCATGGTGTGGAGCGGCG
>JBIOWR010000171.1:0-10074 GCA_044868775.1 Actinomycetota bacterium | reverse complement strand
GGCGCCGGCCTCCTCGAGCGCGAACCCCGTCTCCACCAGCCGTGGCGTCTTCCGAAGCTCCGCGACGGCTCGCATGAGCACGTCCGGGTCTCCTTTCAACACCCCGCGACAGCGCAGCGCCGCCGCTCGCGCACCGTGTGTCCCGGCGCGCGCTGCGAGCGCTTCCACCGCATCCGTCACGATCGCCGCATGCTCCAGCTCGCCGGTTGCGACGCCCAGCCGCACGAGGTCGGGACCCAGCTCCCCGTACTGGCCGATCATGCCGACGCGCTCGAGGATCGCGAAGCCGGTGGCGAGCAGTGAGTACGCGGGCACGACGTTGCCCGACGCTTCCTCGAACAGGGCACGCGCGCGAAGCGCCCAGTGCAAACGGAACTGCAACGGCCCCGACGCCGCGATCTCCTCTTCCGCGAGCCGCAGCAGCTGCTCGGCGTGCAGCAAATCTCCACGATGAATCGCGATGTGCGCGAGCACCGACCACGTGAACACGATCCCGTTGCGCGTGCCGAGCTCCTCGGCGATCTCCAGTCCCGTCTCGATCTCGGTGATCGCGTCGTCCCACTCCCCGGCGAAGAACCGCCGCATGCCGAGCCCGGCGTGGAAGATGGGCAGCGACCAGTCCGCGCCTTGCGCCTCGGCGAGCGAACGCCCGGCTTGCAACACCTCTTCGGCTTCGTCGAGCAAGTCTGCATCCGTTAACGCAGCGCCGAGATACACGCGCGATTGCGGATACAGGCGCGGCTGCACGTACGTGCCGTCGCTTCGCTCGTTGCGCGCCGCGGCGGCTACGGCGTCGCGCCCCAGCTCGATGCCGCGCGCGAACTCTCCGCGCGACGTGGCCACCCAGCACAGCACGCCGAGCGCCTCACATACCGCGAGGTCGTTCCCGGTGTCGCGCCCCACTTCCAGCGCTTCGTGCGCGGCGGCTTCGGCGCGCTCGAAATCTCCGGCGAACAGCCGCCGCAAGCACACGCGCGCGAGCGCGATCGCGCGATGATCGGGCGGCAAGTCGGGGTCCGCGAGCAGCGTCTCGAATTGCTGGAGCGAGTCGCGCGTGCGGCCCTGCAAGAAATGCGTGACGCCGAGCGCTTGGCGCAACGTGCGACCGATGCTCGGATCGTGTCCGCGCGCGAGCACCTCTTCGGCGAGGTGCTCGGCCTCGCCGGGGCGGCCCGACCACGCGAGCGACCACACGTACTCCGACACGAGCTCGTCGCGTTGCGGATCGTCGGCGGACGTGAGGTCGATCGCGCGCCGCAGCACGTCCGCCGCGATCGTCGGCGCGCGCGGCGCCGCTTCTCGCGCGGCGCGACGCAGCCACGACACCGCCTGCGCGTCGCCGTGCGATGCGCCGAGCGCCAGTTGCGTGGCGACGTGTACCGCCGGTGCGCCGGCGGCCGCGAGCGCGCGTCCCGCCTGCAAGTGGAGGCCGGCGCGCACGGCGCGCGGCATGTCTTCGTAGATCGCTTCGCGCACGAGATCGTGCCGGAACGCGAGCCTGTCTCCCGCTTCGCCGAGCACGCCGGTCGTGATCGCTTCGCGCACCGAACGCGCGAGCGCGGCCGGCGGGCGATCCAGCACGGTCGCGAGATCCGTGAGCGCGAACGTCGATCCCATCACCGACGCCATGCGCAAGAAATCGAGCGTCTCCTCGGTGAGGTAGGTCAGCCGGCGCAAGATGATCAGGCGCAAGGTCGGCGGAAGCGCCGACAGCGCCGCCGTATCCAAAGCACCCTCTTCACGCAACGCCGCGATAAGCTCCGTGAGATAGAAGGGGTTTCCTCCCGCTCCACCCAGATGTGCCAGCAACCCCGGTGATGCGGTATCGCGCAGCACCGCGCGCGCCAGCTCCGCGACGCTCGCTTCGTCGAGCGGGTTCAGCGCGATGCGCGCGCCGTCGTCCTCGGCCTCCGCTGCGAGCCGCTCCAGCTCGAGCCCGCGCGGCGCCGGCCGCGCCGTCACGATCACGCCGGCCGCGATCGAGCGCGCGTGCCGCGAGACGTGGTGAAGCGCGAGCACCGTGGAGGGGTCCGCCCAATGCAGGTCTTCGATCGCGAGCACCACCGGCGACTCGCGCGCGAGCCGTTCCAGCAGCGCCACGATCGCGTCGAGCGCGCGGAAGCGAAGCTCGGGGACCTGCCCGAGCGACAGGTGGGGCGCGACGTCACCCGCGACGATGCGGCCGATCTCGGCGCGCTCCGGGTCGGGGGAGTCGGGGCGCAGCGCGAGCGCCTCGACGAGCGGCCCGAACGGGCGGTCGCGCGCCAATTCGTCGCCCGCCGCGGTGAAGATGCGCGCGCCGGCGGCCTCCGCTGCTGCCAGCGCTTCGCCGAGCAGGCGGGTCTTGCCTATACCCGCCTCGCCCTCCACCATGGCCAGCCGGCCCTGCCCGGCCATCACGTCGGCCACGAACCCGCGCAACCTGTCGAGCTCCTGCGTCCGCCCGACGAATGGAGGTCCGATTGGCCCGCGCTGCATGTGCGCACAATGCTACGAGGCTTTGGCCGTGTACGAAATGGGCAGATTGTGAGGAGCCGGTTTGACGGGGGGCGGCCGTGCTGGGATAAACCAGGGCACCACCTTGACACAGGAGCGCAGCGTGGCCAACGACATCTACGACATCGGCGCCGTACCTCCCCTCGGCGAGATTCCCCGGCGCATGTACGCCCAGGTCATCCGGCCGGAGCGGTTCGGCGAGCCCGAGAAGGCGTTCCAGGTGGAGGAGATCGAGGTGCCGTCGGTCGGCCCCGAGGACGCGCTCGTGCTCGTGATGGCGGCGGGGATCAACTACAACAACGTGTGGGCTGCGAAGGGCGTGCCTATCGACGTCACCAAGGTGCACGCGAAGTACGGCGAGCCGAGCGACTTCCACATCGGCGGGTCGGACGCCAGCGGCGTGGTGTACGCCGTCGGCGAGCGCGTGACCAACGTCAAGGTCGGCGACCACGTCGTGATTCATTGCGGCCAGTGGGACTCCGACGATCCCGTCGTGGTCGCCGGCGACGACCCGATGTTCGCGAACTCGTTCCGCATCTGGGGCTACGAGTCGAACTGGGGATCGTTCGCGCAGTTCACCAAGGTCCAGGCGCATCAGTGCATGCCGATGGCGCCGCACCTGACGTGGGAAGCTGCAGCGGCGCCGTCGCTCGTCGGCGCCACCGCGTACCGCATGCTCCACGGCTGGGACCGCCACGAGGTGCGCGAAGGCGACGCCGTCCTGGTGTGGGGTGGCTCCGGCGGCCTCGGATCGATGGCCATCCAGATCGCGAACGCGGCCGGCGCGAAAGCAGTCGCCGTCGTCTCCTCGGATGAGAAGGGCGAGTTCTGCAAGCGCCTCGGCGCGGTCGGCTACATCAACCGCAAGGAGTTCACGCACTGGGGCATGCTGCCGCACTGGACCGACAACGAGGCCTACAACACCTGGATGCAAGGCGCGAAGGCGTTCGGCAAGAAGTTCTGGGACGTCCTGGGAGACAAGCGCGCGCCGCGCATCGTGTTCGAGCATCCCGGCGAGGACACCATCCCGACGTCGATCTTCCTGTGCGATACCGGAGGCATGGTCGTCATTTGCGCCGGCACGACCGGATACAACGCCGTGGTGGACCTCCGCTATCTGTGGATGCGCCAAAAGAGGCTGCAAGGCTCGCACTTCGCGAACGACCAGCAGTCGTACGCGTTCAACGACTTGGTCGTCGCCGGCAAGATCGACCCGTGCCTCGGCCGCACGTTCACGTTCGACGAAGTGGGGCTGTGCCATCAGCTCATGAGCGAGAACCGCCACCCCGAGGGGAACATGGCCGTGCTCATCGGCGCCGCGCGCGAAGGCTTGAAGGATCTGCCCTAACCCGCGCCCGCCGTTCACCGGCCCCTGTCGGCCGCCAGCCCGCCGTCGCAAACGGCTCAACCGTCCCGAGCCGTCCGCGGGGCCGGGGTTCGTCCGCGGAGCAAGTTCACTGCGTGAACATCGTGCTCACTGAGTGAACACGCGTCGCGGGGAGGGTGCGGCGGGTAGCCTGTCGTTCCGACCGATCGGGAGGAATCAGGCAAAGCCGGGGAGAAGTACCCGGCGCCGGATTCGGACCCCAGGGAGGAACGATGTCACGGACCCGCTCGATCCTCGTGCTCCTCGCTTGCTGTGCGGCGCTGCTAGCGCCGAACGGTGGACGCGCGGCCGACAACCCGTCGCTCCCGTCGGTCGCCGAGGGTCCCAAGCCGGGTCCGGCCGCGCTGTACGCGCCTGCCGCGACGTCGCCGCTCCTCGAGAACACGGGGCGGTGGACGGCGGCGCCCTTGATGGTGTCGGGCGCGGGCGCCTACAGGAACGGTGAGTTCGTGTATCAGGACTACCTTTACGACGATCACGGCGCGAACGCATCCGACGTGCCGTTCGCGTCGCCGGACCCGCGCATCCCGGCTTCCGACTTGGCGTTCGGGGCGCAGACCGGCGACGTCGTGTACCCGACCGACGCGGCGAAGTACGGGTTCAACGCGGCCGACATCGTGGAGCTTCGCGTGGACGAGGACGCGACCACCGTGGGCTTCCGCGCGACGCTCAACACGTTGTTGCAGCAACGCTCCACGGCGATTGCGATCGGCATCGACGCCGACAAAAACCCGGCTACCGGCACGAACGAGTGGGACCACGGGCTCGGCGTTCTCGGTGCGCTCGGGCTCGAGTACATCATCTACACCGACGGCGTCGCGGCGGAGATGAACGAGGCGACGGTGACGACCTCCACCGATCTCGTGCGCAACCAGATCCACGTGACGGTTCCGCGCACGCCGACGTTCAATCCGGGGAGCGCGACCTGGCGCATGTACGCGGTTACCGGGATCGCGAACGGAACGGGCGGCTTCCGGCCGCTTGCGAGCCAACCGTCCGCCACGAGCCCGGGAGGTGCGCACGACACCGACGCGCCGCCGGTGTTCAACGTGGCGTTCCGGTTCGAGACGCAGCGCGACGAGCCGATGCAGAACGGCGGCGTCTCGACGGAGCCGGGAAGCCGCGCCGTCGGGTGGGGGCACTGGCGCGAGCACGGACAGGCAAAGGCGCTCGCCGCGCGCGACATCTCCGCGTTCGCCGCGGACGTGGATTTCTCCAAGATTCTCGGCGCGAGCACCGATACGTCTTTGGTTCCGTTGACGGGATACTTCAACAGGATCTACGTATCGTCGGAGAACCTCGGGGAAGGCGTCGCCGACGCGCGCCCATGGCTGCTCGGCAAGCTGCAGCCGTACGGCATCTACGTGCCGACCGACTATCCCACGCGCGTCGCGACCGAGAAGCCGGGGCTTGCGCTCGTGCTGCATTCGCTGAGCGCGACGTACAACCAGTTCGCGGTGTTCTCTCCGAACACGTACCAGCATCTCGCGCAAGATCGTTATTCGATCGCGATCACGCCGGAAGGGCGCGGTCCCGACTCGTGGTACTTGAACTCCGGAGAGCTCGACGTCTTCGAGACGTGGGCCGACGTGGCGCGCACTTATCAGCTCGATCCCGATCGCGTCGCGATCAACGGGTATTCGATGGGAGGATACGGAACGTACCGCCTCACGACGCTGTATCCGGATCTGTTCGGCAAAGCGTTTCCCGTCGTCGGTCCTCCGGGCGAGGGCATCTGGCTCGGCGAGGGCAATCCGCTCGGGTCGTCCGGGAGTCACACGCTGACCTACGACATGCTCGACAACGTGCGCAACATCCCGTTCATGATATGGGACGGCGTCGTAGACGAACTGGTGCCGATCATCGGCGTGACGGTGCAGTCGCAGAAGTTCGACGATCTCGGCTACCGGTATTACTACGACGTGTTCACGGCGGACCACTTCGCGCTCGCTACCGTGGACGACTGGACGCGAGGGCGCGATTTCCTGGGATCGTCGGGCGTCGATCGCGACCCGATGCACGTGACGCTGCGCGTGATGCCCTCGACCAACGACGCCGCGCGCGGCCTGGTGCACGACAAGGCGTACTGGGTGTGGAACGTGGCGACCGGCACGGCGGCGACGACCGGTCTCGTGGACGTGCGCTCGCTCGCGTTCGGTCTCGCCGATCCGGTCTCGCAACCGGCGGTTCCCGGCGCCGGCGCGAATCCACTCCCGTATCTGGAGCGTGGGCGCGTGTGGGACTCGCCGGCGCCGGCGCCTGCCCAAAACAAGCTCGTGATCGCGCTCGAAAACGTCCTCACCGCAACGTTCGGCACCACGCGCTCGCGCCTCGACGTGACGCAGCCGATCTTGCTCGACGTGACGAGCGATCGTGCCGCGAGCATCGTGTTGCGCGGCGCGTTCGGTTCGGGCGTCACCGTGGTGGACGGGAACGGCAACCCGGTGCCGAAGTCGCTCAGCGGCGACCTACTGACGATCTCGATCCCGGCCGGATCGTCGTCGCTGCGCGTGATCCCGTAACGCGTCGGCCGGTAAGCGTTAGCCGGTCAGCGTCGAGCTGCTCGAGAAGCCTTCGGCGAAACCCATCCCGAGGTCCTGGAAGAAGTCTGCGAGCTTCTCGAGGTCGCCGGGTTTCATCGCCTTGAGCGTCGACACGAACGCTTCGAGGATCGTCCGCGTCGGGCTGATGTACCAGTTCCCGTTACGGCGCACGACGACGAACCCTTGCTCACCGCGGGCGAACTGGAACGCTTCCGGCGTGTTCTCACGCAAGTCGTCGCCGCACACGCGCGGCGGCAAGAACTCCTCGGCGCCGGTCGTAGTGAGGCACTCCCCGTCGTAATTGGCCGTGAACGTTCCGTCGGGCGTCGCGACGCGCACGCCGATCTTTTCGATGAAGACGAGCGACGCGCCTTCCTCCAGGCTCTTGCTGCCGAGGTCGAGCTGTGTGACGGTTACCTTGACGGTCTGCCCGAACTCTTCCACGGCGGCGCGCGCTTCGTTCACGAACAGCGTGGAGTAGTCGTGCAACGCTGCCATCTCGTCCGGCGGCATCAACGAGATCACCGATTGGATGTCGAACGCTCCGAGCGAGCGCAGGAAGTCGTCGACCGCCTGCTCTGCCGAATCCGCGCCGCGCGGGGGCGGCGCGTTCCCGAAGTCGGGCACCGGAGCGTTCGCTTCTCGCCGTGCCGATTCCGCGATCGTGTAGAAGAGGCTCGTGTACCAGCGTCCGTCACGCCGCACGGTGACGATATAATCGTCGTCGCCGGTTCCGATCTCATCCGTCTCCGTCGTCGGCTTGTCGAGGGCGTCGCCGGCGGCGTCGCGGAAGATGTCGCCGAGCGGGAGCTTCGCCGGATCGGTGCGCACCGTGGACGTGCCGCCGGTGAAGCGCACGAGCGACACGTCTTCGCCCACGGTCTCGGTCTTGAGCCTGACGTTGCTGAACGAGATGTCGATGCCGGGGAATCCGGAGAGGTCTGCGTTCTTCTTCAGCGCGCCGAGCCTGACCAGCTCGTTGCGTATCTGCTCGAGCGGCTCGCGGAACGCGTCGCGCTCCCCGGGTTCGAGCTGTTGCAGGATGCCGATGAAGTCTTCGTTCGACGCGGCGTCGAGCAGGGCGCGCACGGCTTCTTCCGGTGTGCCGCCGCCGCCCTTGCTGCCGGAGAGGTTGACGAACGCGAACACGCCGGCCGCGAGCAGCGCGAGGATGCCGACGACCGTGGCGATGTGCAGTCCCGGTCCGCGCTTCTGCGCGACGACGAGCGTGTCGCCCTCGGCGGCGAGCGAGGGCATGCCGCTCTCCGCGGGTTGCTCGGGAGTGGTCGGGGGGATGTCGTTCGTGTCGTCAGTCATCGGCGTTCCTCCTTGCCCTTGCCGGCCAGAAGCCAGATTCCGCCGAACGATGCCGCCGCGCCCGTGATCGTCGCGACGTAGGGACCGGCGAGCGGTGCGACGCCGGATGCTAGCACCGCTGTCGCCGCAGTGACCGTAACGGCGCCGCATGCGAGCGCGAGGAAACCCGCCGCGCGCGTGCGCCGCAGGGAGGCAGCCGTCCAGGCACCAGCGGTGAGCGCCGGAGTTAGGAACCACGCCACGAGGAGTGCCTTACCCAACCTCACGTCCGCCAGACCCGCCGCCCACGCATCGCGCCCGAGCGCAAAACCCGAGCGCACCGCGCTGCCGCTTCGCAACCAGGGGAGCAAGGACGCCACCACCGAGGCAACCGCCGCGGCGACGGCGAGGACGACGGGCGCCCTTCGCGTGGTCACCGCCTGCGCTTGGTCGCCGTGCGTTTCTTGGCCGTGCGTTTCTTTGCCACCTTGCGCGCGACGGCCGTGCGCTTGGTCGCCGCTTTGCGCGCGGTTGTCTTGCGTGGAGTTTTTCGCGCTGCGGTTTTCCGTGGAGCCTTGCGTGCCGCCGTTTTCCGTGGAGGCTTGCGCGCCGCGGCCTTCTTCTTCGCGGCAACGTTCTTGCGCGCCAACGGTTTCTTACGCGCCAACGGTTTCTTACGCGCCAACGGTTTCTTGCGCGGTGTCGCGGCCCTTCCCGCTGCCGGTTTCTTGCGCGTGGTCGCGGCTTTGCGTGCGGGCGCGCGCGGCGCCGGCGCAACAGCCGGCTGCGCCACCGGCGTGGAAGGACGACGCTTGCGCGGCCGCACGATCTCCAGCGAGCGCGCGTGGAACAGGTACGCGACCGCTCCGGCCTCGGACTCGATCGCTTCCCACAGCTTCGGGCCGGGGTCGTCGAACGTGCGGACCGTGATCGTGCATCGCAACGCGCGGTCGACCACGAACTCCCACAGGCCTGCGATCGCTCCCTCCACGAGCACGACCGGCAGCGAGTTCGCGTTGCGATCGAACGCGGCGGCGAGCGCTTCCGGAGAGCCGAGCCGCGAGCGCGACGCGTACCCCATCGGGTACGGGTCCCACGCCGGAAGCAAGCTCACGCGGTTCGCCACCGGACGCGATTGCTCGAACGCGCGCACGTGCGCCGGCCACAACAGGTACCCGTCGCCGAGCGACACCGGCTCGTGCGACACGAGCGCGGGCTCGCAGCGGTTGCGCGGAAGGCCGGTCCACCACACGAAGTCCTCCACGGTCACCGGCCCGTACGCCTGCAGGTAATCGCCGGCGAGGAACGCCAGAGCGTCGTCCCGTTGCATCGCCGGCAAGGAATGGCCGAGCCACGCCTCCGTCGCGACGAACGTGAACGCGTTGGATGACAACGTGGGAGCGTGCACGCGCACGACCTCCCCGGTGGTCGCCAAAACGGTGAGCACGGCGCCGATCTTCTCGCCGTCCTCGTCGATCGCGTCCTTGATGTCGCGCGCGGTGACCGGTTGCTTGCACGCCTCCAAAACGTGCTCGCGCAAGATGTTCCAGTGCTCGGGGCCGATGCCGTTGCGGCGCAGCAAGTTGCTCTCGCCGGCCCCGGTTCCACGCATCGCGTGGAAGGGCACGTGCGCAGTCTCACCCGCCAGCAGCCACACCGCGTGACGCATCGCCGGCAGGCGCAGAGCGGAGCGCGCGCGAATCGCTCCCTCGTACATGCCGCCGGTCATGCGCGGCACGCGCGCGAGCAACGCCAGCGGAGCCGATGGGTTCGCCGATGTGATCGCCAGCACCGAGCGCAGCGCGTCGTCGATGCTACGCGCGGTCCGATCCAGGCGCTGACGGCGCCAGGACCACCAGCGTGCTTCTTCCGGCGCCGCCACCCGTTCTAGACGCGAATCACCAACGCGTCGCCCTGGCCGCCGCCTCCGCACAGTGCGGCAACGCCGGTGCCGCCGCCGCGGCGCTTGAGCTCCGCAGCGAGCGTCAGCACGAGGCGCGCACCGCTCGCGCCGATCGGGTGGCCGAGCGCAACGGCGCCGCCGTTCACGTTCACGCGGTCCGCGTCGACGCCGAGGTCGCGCGCGCTCGCGATGGCCACGGATGCGAACGCTTCGTTCATCTCGTACAAATCGAAGCCGGCGGGGTTCGCACCGATCTTCTCCGCGGCCTTGCGAATCGCGTTCGCCGGTTGCATGTGCAGGCCCGGGTCCGGGCCCGCGACCTGTCCGTGGGACACGATCGTTGCGATCGGCTCGACGCCGAGCTGCTCGGCGCGCTCGCGCGACGTGACGATCAGCGCGACACCGCCGTCGGAGATCTGCGACGCGTTGCCGGCCGTGATCGTCCCGGC
>JBIOWR010000170.1:0-15140 GCA_044868775.1 Actinomycetota bacterium | reverse complement strand
CCACGCGGTGGAGTGCCCGAAGCACGGCTCGCTGTTCGACTTGCGCACCGGCACGCCGCGCGGGCTCCCTGCGACCAAGCCGGTCGCGACGCACACCGTGATCGTGAAGGACGACGAGATCTACGTGGAGGTTTGAACGCGATGACGCAGGCACAGGCGCAGACGATTGACGCGGGCGCGCGTATGGGCGAAGAGCTGTTGCGCGTCGAGGAGCTGCGCGCGTCGGTGGAGGGACGTGAGATCCTCAAGGGCATCTCGATCGTGATCAAGCGCGGCGAGACGCACGCGATCATGGGCCCGAACGGCAGCGGCAAGTCCACGCTCGCGTACTTGCTGATGGGCCGTCCCGGCTACCACATCACCGGCGGGCGCATCTTCTACCGCGGCGAGGACATCTCCGAGACGACGCCCGACGAGCGCGCGCGGCGCGGGCTGTTCCTCGCGTTCCAGTACCCGCAAGAGATCCCGGGCGTGTCGGTGGTGAACTTCATGCGCACCGCGCGCAACGCGTCCAAGGGCGCGGAGATGAGCGCGCTCGAGTTCCACAAGCTGCTGCGCGAGAAGATGAAGATGCTCGACATGCCGGAGGAGCTCGTGAAGAGATACGTGAACTCCGGCTTTTCCGGCGGCGAGAAGAAGCGCAACGAGATCTTGCAAATGGCCGTGCTCGACCCCGATCTCGCGGTGCTCGACGAGACCGACTCCGGGCTCGACATCGATGCGCTGCGTCAGGTTTCCGAAGGAGTCAAGGCGGTTGCGGCCGGCTCGCAGGCGGGAATGGGCATCCTGCTCATCACGCACTACCAGCGCATCCTCAACTACATCACGCCCGACGTCGTGCACGTGCTCGTGAACGGCCGCATCGTGAAGTCGGGCGGGCCGGAACTGGCCGCCGAGCTGGAAAAGACGGGGTACGATGCATTCAGGGAGGAGGCGCCGGCAGAGGACCGCGGCCCGCTGCCGTAACCACGATGTTCGACGCCAAAGTCGTCCGCAAGGACTTTCCGATCCTCGAGCGCTCGACCACCGACGGTCATCCGTTGGTGTACCTCGACAGCGCCGCGACGTCGCAGAAGCCGCGCCAGGTCATCGATGCGATCTCGCAGTACTACGAGCAGCACAACGCGAACGTGCACCGCGGCGTGTACTTCCTCGCCGAGGAGGCGACCGACGCATACGAGGGCGCGCGCGCGAAGGTCGCATCGTTCATCGGCACGCCCGAGCCCTCCGGTCTCGTCTTCACGAAGTCGTGCACCGAGGCGATCAACCTCGTCGCGTACGCGTGGGGCATGAACACCCTGCGCGAAGGCGACGAGATCCTCGTGAGCGAGATGGAGCACCACTCCGACTTGATCCCGTGGCAGCTCGTCGCGCGCCATACCGGCGCGACGCTGGTGAAGCTGCCGGTGACCGACGAGGGCTTCCTCGCTTTGGACGATCTCGGCACGCTGATCACCGATCGCACGAAGCTCGTGTGCGTCTCCCAGATGTCGAACGTGCTGGGCACCATCAACCCGATCCGTCGCATCGCCGACGCGGCGCACGCCGCCGGTGCGCTGGTGCTCGTGGACGGCGCGCAAGGCGTACCGCACCTCGTCACGAACGTCGTGGAGATGGACGCGGATTTTCTGGCGCTGTCGGGTCACAAGATGCTCGGACCAACGGGGTCGGGCGCGCTGTGGGCGCGGCCGGAGTTGCTCGACGCGATGGAGCCGTTCCACGGCGGCGGCGAGATGATCCGCGAAGTGTGGTTCGACCGCGCGACGTACAACGTCGTGCCCTACAAGTTCGAGGCGGGAACGCCGAACATCGCGCCGTCGATCGGGCTGGGCGCGGCGGTGGACTATCTCAACGGCCTCGGCATGCCGAACGTGCGCGAGCACGAGGTGGAGATCGTCACGTACGCGCTGCGCGCTCTGGCTCAAGTGGAAGGGCTCACCGTGCACGGTCCGCAGGATCCGAATGCGCGCGGCGGCGTGGTGTCGTTCTGGATCGACGACGTGCACCCGCACGACCTCGCCACGATCCTCGACACCGACGGCATCGCAATCCGCGCGGGGCATCACTGCGCGCAACCGCTGATGCGCCGCCTCGGCGTCCCGGCGACGGCGCGCGCGTCGTTCTACGTCTACAACACGACCGAGGAGGTCGACGCGTTGGTGGAAGCGCTGGGCAAGGCGCAGGAGCGGTTCGCGGGAGCGTGGGCATGAGCCTCGACGATCTGTACCGCGAAGTCATCCTCGATCACTACAAGAAGCCTCGCAACAAGCGCCACCTCGACGGCGCCGACATCGACATCGAGCACAACAACCCGCTGTGCGGCGACGAGATTCGCATCGAGGCGCTCGTGCGCGACGGCGTCGTGCAGGACTTGTCGTTCGAAGGCCAGGGGTGCTCGATCTCGCAAGCGTCGGCGTCGATGCTGACCGAGCAGGCCAAGGGCAAGTCGCTCGAGGAGGTGGAGAACCTCGTGCTCGCGTTCCGCGGCTTGATGGCCGGCAAGGAGGACGTCGACGACGACCGGCTGGGGGACCTCGTCGCGCTGAAAGGCGTCGTGAAGTACCCGGTGCGCATCAAGTGCGCCGTGCTCGCGTGGGACACGCTCCAAGAGGGCGTGCAATCGTACCGCTCGTCGCACTGAGCCGGACGCGCGCGTGGACCGGCGCCGTGAGGAGATCGAAGCGCGCTTCGGCGCGTCGGCGTCGGAATACGCGACGAGCGAGTCGCACGCCGGTGGACCCGACCTCGATCGCATGCTCGACCTCGTCGCGCCGCGCGGCCACGAGATCATGCTCGACGTTGCGACCGGCGCGGGGAACACCGCGCTGGCGTTCGCGTCGCGCGTACGCCGCGTCGTTGCGCTGGATCTCGCGCAGGGCATGATCGACAAGACGCGCGAGCGGTTCGAAGAGGCCGGCTACACGAACGGCGAGTTCGTCGTGCACGACGTCGAGACGTTGCCGTTCGAAGACTCGGCGTTCGACGTCGTCACGTCGCGTATCGCTCCACATCATTTCGTGCACGTCGATCGCGGCGTGCGCGAGATGGCGCGCGTTTTGAAATCAGGTGGCCGTTTGCTGATCGTCGACTCGATGTCGCCGGACGACGCGTCGCTCGCCGCGTTTCTGCACGAGGCCGAAGCGATGCGCGATCCCACCCACGTTCGGTCGCTGTCGCGAGCCGAGTGGGTGGCGCTGTTCGAGGCGGCCGGCCTCCGCGTCGAGACCGTAGAGATATTCAGGAAGCGGCACGCGTTCGAGCCATGGGTAGCGCGGGGCGGTACCACCGCGGAGGCGATGGCGGCGGTGCGCGAGCGATTCAAGCACGCTCCCGAAAGCGCCAAAGCCCTCTTCGAGATCCACGTCGCCGGAGACGAGGTCGTCTCGTTCACCGACGAGAAAGTGCTGGTCGCGGGACGGAAATGAGCGCAGAGGCTCGCGCAAATATCGAAACGGCGTTCCTCTCGACGACGCTTTGCACGCGGCAAAAACGAACAAATCGGAAAGCTGATCCGACTGGCAGGTAGCGTCGACTCGGCGGCGAATTGGATCATCGATGCTCCGGGCGAGAACGGTGCAAACTCGCCCTACGCAGGTCCCGGTTCAGGTTGTATTGTGCTGTACGTGACCGAGGGGGGAGTTCGTCCTGTCTGTCGAAGCACGGTACCTAGAACCTGAGCTCCCAGACGAGCTCGGACTGGAATACCGCAGAACGTTCGAGCGGCTGCGCGGACATTTCCGCGTGCGCGGTATCTGCGCGGAGGAAGCGGCGGATATGGCGCAAGAGGCCGCGATCCGCGCGTTCGTGCACGTTCGCCGTCGCGGCATGACCGGCGACAACCTCGTGCCGCTCATGAACCAGATCGCGCGCAACATGCTCATCGACCGTCACCGTCGCGGCCTTCCGCAAATGGTTGCGCTCGACGACGCAGCGGAATCCACCGTCGATCTCGACAGCGATCCCACCGACGTCGTCGTCTCGCTCGAAGCGCGCAAAGCGGTGCGCGACGCGGTGAACTCACTTCCCGGACGTCACCGCGACGCGATCCTGTATGCGCTCGCCGGCATGACGCCCGCGGAAGTCGCGGAGCGCATGGGCATCGGACGCAACGCCGCCGACGCGTTGCTGCACCGCGCGCGGCGCAGTCTGAAGGATCGTCTCAGCGGCGTGGCGGAGGGTGCATTCGGTCTCGTTGCGATCGCCGCGTTCCGCATTCGCGAAGCAGCGCGCAAGGCAGGAGTTCGCGCGGGCATCATCGATCCCTCGGCGATGGGCGCCGCGCACGGGAGCATCGGCGCGGCCGCCGCCGCGATCGTGGTCGCGCTCCACTTGGGAGCGGCGCCCGCGATGGCCGCGGTGCACGGCACGTCGTTCGGCAGCCGCAGCGGAAGCGCGACGCCGGTCGTGCTCGCCGCAGCCGACGCGCGCGACGACGTCGCGAACGATTCTTCGGGGAGCGCGAAGACGTGGAACACGTCGAACGCGGGCGTGCTCGCAACCAGCTCCCGCGGCGGCAACCCGTTCGCCGGCGAAGAGGGCGAGACGCGCATCCGCACGCCGAACCCGAACAACCCGCACAAGGACATCCTCGGGATCGACTACGAGGTATACGACAACGGCGAGCACTCAGGGCCGCTCGCCGAGCAAGAGGACGCCGCGTCGGAGATCCTGTGCGGAGCGACGCCGGAGGGATGCGACGCGCTGCGAAAGGGAGTGGGCGGCTAGATGATTCGCAAGCTCTGGCTCGGGATCATGCTTGCACTGTTCGTTTCCGTGCTGGCGTCGTCTACCGCATCGCAGGCGACCACGTGCCGCCGCCTCACCATCTGGATCGCGGACGACCCGTACCTTTCCCACCCGATCTGCATGGACCTCCCGGCGCCGGTGGTGGACGTCGTCAAGGTCACCGGCGGAGCCGGCGGCCTCGTGGACTCTGTCCTCCCGCGCTAACCCCGCCGCGCGCGTTCTCCCTGCTCAGCCCGCTCCCATATCCCTCCAAAATCTTTTTTCCGGACGCCCGTAAGAGGCCCGGCGCCCCCGCGTAGTTATGGGTATACCGGGGCGGTTGCCCAGCCGCTTCGGAACCATAGAAGGTGAACCAGCCCGTGAGGCAATCGTCCACGCCAGTGGACGTGCCCGAGCCAACCTCGCAGGGCAGGTTCTTCGAGGGGATGGGACCCTGGCCCGTCCCCTCACCCTTTTCCGGGGAGCGACCGCCGCATCGCAGTGCGTGTTCACCCAGTGAGTTCACATGTGCTCATGGTGCTCACCCGGTGAGCCTGCGCTGCGGAGAGAACGTGCCCTGCGAGAAATCCCTCCGCGAGCCGCGACGCGGGGCGAGCACCGCGCGGGCCGCCCTAGGTGATCTCCAGCATGCGCTGGAGGGCGAGGCGGGCGTAGTGGGCGGTCGCCGGGGGGACGCGGATCTCGTTGACGACGCGACCTTCGACGAGGTTTTCGAGCGCCCAGGTGAGGTGGGGCAGGTCGATCCGGTTCATCGTCGCGCAGAAGCAGACGGTCCGGTCGAGGAACACCACGGTCTTGTCGGGGTTCTCGTCGGCGAGGCGTTGCACGAGGTTCAGCTCGGTGCCCACGGCCCACGCGGTGCCCGGCGGCGCGTCGGTGACCGTGCGGATGATCCGCTCGGTGGAGCCGATCTCGTCGGCAAGCTCCACGACCTCGTGACGGCACTCGGGGTGCACGATCACGCGGACGCCGGGGACGCGCTCGCGCACGGCGTGCACGTGCTCCGGCTGGAAGCGCTGGTGCACCGAGCAGTGCCCCTTCCACAACACGATCTTCGCGCGCGCGACGGTGTCTTCGGTGAGTCCTCCCAAATCCTTGTGCGGGTTCCACACCACGCAGTCGTCGGGGCTCATCCCCATCGCGAGCGCGGTGTTGTAGCCGAGGTGCTGGTCGGGGAGGAACAACACCTTGTCGCGGCGCTCGAACGCCCATCGCAACGCGCCGGCTGCGTTGGACGACGTGCAGATCGCGCCGCCTTCGCGTCCGGTGAGGGCTTTGATGTCGGCGGAGGAGTTCATGTACGTGATCGGCGTCGTCGCGCCGGGCGCGATGCCGTCGAGCAGCGCCCACGCCTCCTCGACTTGCGCGAGGTCGGCCATGTCGGCCATCGAGCAACCCGCAGCGAGGTCGGGGAGGATGACGACTTGCTCGTCGCTCGTCAGGATGTCCGCGGATTCCGCCATGAAGTGCACGCCGAGGAAGACGACGTACGGCGCGCCCGACTCCGCCGCGAACTTCGCGAGCTTGTACGAGTCGCCGCGCGCGTCGGCGAATTGGATCACCTCGGCTTTCTGGTAATGGTGGCCGAGGATCGTCAGCGTGTCGCCGAGCGTTTCTTTGGCGGCGGCGGCGCGGGCCGCCAGCGCGGGGTCGGCTGCGGGTGGCAGGTCCACGCACAGCGTGCCGCGCTCGCTTCGCTCGGGCGAGGGCGTAGGGCCCAAGACGACGAGGGGTAGCCTCGTCGGCTCCGGGGTGGTTGTGGTGGCCATTCGCATCTCCGTCTCGCTCTGAAGATCTCGCGCATATTCATGATAGGCGCGTGGGGAAGGGGCTGCCGACGATGCCCCGAACTGGCCTCATCCTGGGTGGTCACGTCTAGGATGCGGGCGTGAACGTCGGACACGAGCACACCGACCCGCTCTACAAACGCGCGTCCGAATGGCTCGCGCTCGGGCCCGAAGGCACCAACCCGGTCGTCGTCGTGCTGGGCGCGCCGTACGCGGGAGCCTCCATCTCGCATGCGCGATGCGACCTCGCGCCGGCGATCATCCGCCAGACGCTGTCGCGCTTCAGCACGTATTCGAGCGACGAGGAGTCCGGTCTCGGGGGACTCTCGGCGGTCGACGCCGGCGATGCGAAGATCCACGACACGAGCGTCGAGGAGGCGATCGCGTCGCTCACCGAAGCGGTTGCGGAGGCGAGTGCCGACGGAGCGCTCCCGCTCGTGCTCCTCGGCGGTGACAACTCGGTGACCGCGGCAGGCGTGAAGGGCGCGCACGCGAACGCGCTGATCACGTTCGACGCGCACCACGACGTGCGCGACTACGCCACCGGCAGAACCAACGGCTCGGTGGTGCGCGAGCTGATCGACGAGTGCGGGCTGTCGTCGTTCCGCGTGACGCAGATCGGCATTCACGGGTTCTCCAACGCCGAGCAGTACGCGCGCTGGGCGCGCGAGGCCGGCATCTCGTACCTCACCGCGCGCACGGTTCGCCAGCGCGGCATCGACGTGATCGTGGGGGAGGCGCTCTCGCGCATGGAAGGTGGGCGCGTGTGGGTGGACTTCGATCTCGACGTGCTCGACCGTGCCGCGGCGCCGGGCGCGCCGGGCTCGCTGCCGGGCGGGATGAGCGCCGGCGATCTCGAGCGCGCGGCGTTCCTCGTCGGGCGCAACCCCAGCGTGGTCGGGTGCGACATCGTGGAGCTCGACCCGCAACAAGACGTCGCCGACGTCACCGCACGCGCCGCGTGCGCGGTGATGCTCGCGTTCTGTGCGGGCGTCGCTGCGCGGAGCTGACGCGGAGCCGGTGCGGAGCGCGGCGGTGCTTGACGGCAAACCGCTCTCGATCGACCAAGTCGTCTACGTCGCACGCAACGGCGGCACGATCAAGGTCGATCCTTCGGTAACCAAACGGATGGCGCCCGCGCGGCGCGTCGTCGAGGAGGCCGTGCAGCGCGGCGACGTCGTGTACGGCATCACCACCGGCTTCGGCGCGCTCGCGAACGTGCGCATCGAGGCGGACGCCCTGGAGGAGCTCCAGCACTCCATCGTGAGATCGCACGCCGCGGGCACCGGCGCGCCGATGCCCGACGACGTCGTGCGCGGGATGATGCTGTTGCGCGCGCGCACGCTCGCCGCGGGTCACACCGGCGCGCGGCCGGTGCTCGTCGAGCGCATCGTGGAATTGCTGAACGCCGGCATCACGCCGGTCGTGCCGGAGTTCGGATCGGTCGGAGCCTCCGGCGACCTGGCGCCGCTCGCGCACTGCGCGCTGGCGTTGCTGGGAGAGGGATTCGTGCGCGCCGGCGGCGCGACGGTGCCTGCGGCGGACGCGCTGCGCGACGCGGGCATCGAGCCGTTGCGGCTCGCTCCCAAGGAAGGCCTCGCGCTCGTCAACGGCACCGACGGCATGCTCGCGATGGCGTGCCTGGCGATCAGCGACCTGTCGATGGTCGTGCGCGCGGCGGACGTCGCGTGCGCGATGTCGGTGGATGCGCTCCTCGCAACCGATCGCCCGTATGCCGAGGAAATCCACCGCTTGCGCCCACACCCCGGGCAGCGCGTGAGCGCGGAGAACTTGCGACGGCTGACGGCCGGCTCCGAGATCGTCGCGTCGCATCGCACGACCGCGCACGCGGTGCAGGATGCGTACTCGTTGCGGTGCGCGCCGCAAGTTCACGGCGCGTGCCGCGACGCGCTCGCGTTCGCACGCGGCGTCGCCGAGCGCGAATTGAGCAGCGAGATCGACAACCCGACGGTGTTCCCCGAGTCTGGGTCGGTCGAGAGTGCGGGCAATTTCCACGGGGAGCCGCTCGCGTTCGCTCTGGACTTCCTCGCGATCGCGGCGTCCGAGATCGCGTCGATCGCGGAGCGGCGCACCGACCGCATGCTCGATCCCGCGCACTCGAACGGGCTCCCGGCGTTCCTCGCGCCCGAAGCCGGCGTGAACTCGGGCTTCATGCTCGCGCAGTACACGCAAGCCGCGCTCGTGACCGAGTGCCGCCGGCTCGCCGTCCCGGCGAGCGTCGACTCGATCCCCACGAGCGGCACGACCGAGGATCACGTCTCGATGGGGTGGCATGCCGGCGTGAAGGCGATGAAGGCGGTCGCGAACGCACGCACGGTCGTTGCGATCGAAGCGCTGTGCGCCGCGCAAGCGCTCGACCTGCGCGCGCCGCTGCAGCCGAGCGCCGCGTCCAACGCCGCGCGCGAAGCGATCCGCGCGCATGTGCCCGCGATGATGACCGACCGCGTGCTCTCCGCGCAGATCGACGACACAGCGCGCGCGATCCCCGAGGTGGTCGCCGCAGCGGAGCGCGCCGTCGGAGGGCGGTTGCTATGAAGTGACCGGCGTCGCCGGTATCTCGTGCTGCGCGCGACGCAGCATCTTCAAGAACAGCACCGCGACGACGAGCACGAAGACGAAGAAGAGCAGGGCGAGCGCGGCTGCGCCACCTTCGCCGCCGGACCTGTACAGGCCGAACGCGACCGCCGTCGCGACGAATCCTGCGATCGTCATCGCGAGGTAGAGCGTCCACCGCGCCCGCGCTTCCTCCGCGAGCCCATGCAACCCGCGCGCAACAGCCATCTCGGCGATCGCCGTGCACACGTTGAAGACCATGACGAGCTGGAGGACGAGCACGACCAGACCCACGAGCAACGAGGCGGCGATCGCGAGCCCGCTGAATCCGCGCGACGAGGCGACGCCGCTGAACTCTACGCCGGCGAACGCGAGGTCGAGTACCGACAGCGCGAACAACGGAATCGCGATGACGTACGCGGTGCCGAAACGCGGATGGTGCGCGGCGAGCGTTCGCGCCGCGAGCACGACGAGGAGGTAGCCGATCGCGTCCGGAAGGATGTCGAACTCGTTGATCTCGAACGACAGGATGATGAGCAGGAAGCCCCAGAAGAGCTGGGCGAACGCGGTGGGCACGATGTCCTCCTCCGGTCGCGCGGCGGGCTATCCTTTCGGATCATATGAGCCGCACGATCCGAGCGCCGCGAGGTTCGGAGATCTCCTGCATGGGATGGCAGCAGGAGGCGGCGCTTCGCATGCTCCACAACAATCTCGATCCCGAGGTGGCCGAGCATCCCGACGACCTCGTCGTCTACGGAGGATCGGGGAAGGCCGCGCGCAACTGGGCGTCGTTCGACGCGATCGTGCGTACGTTGCGCACGCTCGGCAACGACGAGACGTTGCTCGTGCAAAGCGGCAAGCCGGTCGGGGTGTTTCGCACGCACGAGTTCGCGCCGCGCGTGCTCATCGCCAACTCGATGATCGTGCCCGACTGGGCGACGTGGCCGAACTTCCGCGAGTACGAAGCGCAAGGGCTCACGATGTACGGGCAGATGACGGCGGGCTCGTGGATCTACATCGGCACGCAGGGGATCCTCCAGGGCACGTATCAAACGTTCGCGGCGGTGGCGCAGAAGCGTTTCGGCGGCACGCTCGCCGGACGCGTCGTGCTGACCGGCGGTCTCGGCGGCATGGGCGGCGCGCAACCGCTCGCGATCACGATGAACGGCGGCGTCGCGCTGTGCGTGGAGGTCGATCCGTCTCGCATCCAGCGCCGCCTCGACACCGGCTACCTCGACGTGCGCGCATCGTCTCTGGAGGAAGCGCTCGCCCTTGCCGACGAAGCGCGCGCCGGCAACAAGGCGCTGTCGATCGGGCTGGAAGCGAATTGCGCCGACGTCGTGCCGAAGATCGTGGACATGGGATGGCCGGTGGACTGCGCGACCGACCAGACCTCGGCGCACGATCCGCTAAACGGATACGTCCCGGCGGGGCTGACGCTCGCGCAAGCCGCCGACCTCCGCGCGCACAACCCCGAGGGCTACCTGCGCATGGCGCGCGTGTCGATCGTGCGGCATTGCGAAGCGCTGGTTGGGCTTCAACGCGCGGGCGCCGAGGTGTTCGACTACGGCAACAACTTGCGCGGTGAGGCGAAAGAGGCAGGGTTCGAGAACGCGTTCGACTACCCCGGGTTCGTGCCAGCGTACATACGTCCGCTGTTCTGCGAAGGCAAAGGGCCGTTCCGGTGGGTCGCGCTTTCGGGTAATCCCGCGGACATCAAAGCCACCGACGACGTCGTCGCGAAAGCGTTTCCCGACGACGACGCGTTGCAGCGATGGCTGCGATTGGCGAGCGAGCGCGTGCACTTCCAAGGGTTGCCCGCGCGCATCTGCTGGCTCGGATACGGGGAGCGCGACGTGGCCGGGCTCGCGTTCAACGATCTCGTTCGCACCGGAGCGGTGCAGGCGCCGATCGTGATCGGGCGGGACCACCTCGACGCGGGATCGGTCGCGAGCCCGTATCGCGAGACCGAGGCGATGCGCGACGGATCGGATGCGATCGCCGACTGGCCGATCCTCAACGCGTTGCTGAACACCGCGAGCGGCGCGTCGTGGGTGAGCGTGCACCACGGCGGCGGCGTCGGCATCGGGAAGTCGATCCACGCCGGGCTCGTCGTCGTGGCGGACGGCACCGACGACGGCGCGCGCAGGTTGGAGCTGACGCTCACCAACGATCCCGGGACCGGCGTGATGCGGCACGCCGACGCCGGCTACGAGCGTGCGATCGACGTGGCGCGCGAGCGCGGCGTGCGCATGCCGATGCTCGACGCGTGAAAGCGCGCGCGGACCTCATCGTCACCGGCGCGTCGCAGCTCGTGACGTGCGAGCCTTCCATGGGAGAAGGCCCGCTCGGCGTGATCCCGAAAGGCGCAGTCGCGGCGGCGAACGGACGCATCGTGTGGTCGGGCCCGGAACGCGAGCTTCGGCGCAACGTGCAACCCGCACCGGGGCTCGTCGAGATCGACGCGAGCGGCGGCGCCGTGCTGCCGGGACTCGTCGATTGCCACACGCACTTGGTGTTCGCGGGAGATCGGAGTGCGGAGTTCGCCGCGCGAATGCGCGGCGAACGGTACGACGGTGGAGGGATTCACTCCACGGTGGATGCCACGACGCACGCGCCGGACGCCGAGCTGCGCGCGCTCGGGCGCGAACGCCTCGACCGCTTCGCCTCGTACGGCGTCACGATGGTCGAGGCCAAGAGCGGATACGGCCTCACGCCCAAGCGCGAGCGCCGCTTGCTCGAGATCGCGGCGTCGCTCGATCACGGCGTCGACGTCGTGCGCACGTTCCTGGGCGCGCACGTCCTCCCCGACGAGTACACGGACGACCGCGACGCGTACGTTCGCGAGGTCGCCGAGGGCATGATCCCGTCGCTCGGCAACCTCGCCGAGTTCTGCGACGTGTGGTGTGACGACGTTGCGTTCACGCCCGCGGAGTGCCGCACGATCCTTCGCGCCGCGCGCGCTGCCGGCCTCGGCGTGAAGGTGCATGCCGAGCAGACGTCGCGCAGCGGCGGCGCGGCGCTCGCCGCGGAGTTCGCGGCCGTCTCCGCCGATCACCTCGAGCACGCGACGGAGGACGACGCCGACGCGCTCGCGCGCTCGCGCACGATCGCCGTGCTGCTGCCCGGCGCGAGCTTGACGACGAACGCGCCGCCCGCGCCGGCGCGCATGCTCGTCGAGCGCGGCGTGCGCGTGGCGATCTCCACGGACTTCAATCCCGGCACGTCGTACTCCGAGAATCTTCCGCTCGCGATGGCGCTCGCGTGCACGATGCTGCGCATGACGCCGGAGGAGGCGGTGCTCGGCGCGACGCGCCACGCGGCGGCTGCGCTGTCGCGCGAACGCGAGGCAGGCGCGCTCGTCCCCGGCCTGCGCGCCGATCTCGCCGTGCTCGGTGCGCCCACCTATGTCGATCTCGTCTACCACTACGGCGTCGGCATCGTTCGCTCCGCGATCAGCGCCGGGCGCGTCGTGTTCCAGTAGGCGGAACACTGCCACGCGGCGAGCCCGAGAAGTCCGGAACGTGCTGCCGCAAGCGCAGTATTTGAGGGAGCTGAATTTCGTATTGGCCATTCCGTCGATATGCTTGCTTTCTATGAAGGAAGAAACTCTTGCGAAGGTGAACGCACTCCTGGCCGAGCTTGCGCGCGAGGCGGGACCGGACGGAGCGATCGCGAAGTCGCCCGCCCTCGTGGCGACGACGGTGGGGCTCAGCTCCGGGCTGGAAACCGCTCGTGCGATGCGTGCGCTTCTTGCACGCAAGCGCGTCGTCGGAGGAGAGAACGGCTACCACCTGGTATCCGCGGAACCGATCACTCCCGGCGAACCCCTTGCGATCGTCCCGCAACGCAAGAAGCGTTCGCGAGCCGCGGCCGAGACCGCCGCGACCGGACCGATGGCGGGTGTGCCGACGTACGAAGACGTCGGTCGCGCCGTCGTCGATCGATTGATCACGTTGGGACGTGAGCTCTCCGAATTGCGTGCGGGGCGTGGAACCGAGGAGCGTGCGCGCATGGACGCTGCCGAGCGACGTGCGGCCGCCGCCGAGCTCCGCGCGAAGGAGATGCAGGAGAAGCTGGCGATGGCGGAAGCGAACCTGCGCGAAGTGTTGCGTGCGGCGTCGCTTGCGAAGTCGAGCGGCGCTGCCACGCCGATCGACGATCCCGAAGCCGTCGCCGTGCTGCGATTCCTGCAGTCGTCGGAAGCCGCAGAGGTTCCCGAAGGCGCTCCGGGCGAGTAGCCGGCCGGCTGTTCGCTTCGATCGGTAAAGTGATGCGACCGTGAAGGTCGTCGTCGCTCCCAACGCGTTCAAAGGTTCGCTCACGGCCGTCGCCGCGGCCGACGCGATCGCGCGTGGCGTTCGCGCCGGCGGCGGCGAGGCGATCACCGCGCCGGTTGCCGACGGTGGAGAGGGCACGCTCGACGCGCTCGTCGCCGCGTGCGGTGGCACCGTCATGGGCGTGATCTGTCGCGGACCGATGGGCGTGCCGGTGCGCGCGCATCTCGGCACGCTCTTGGACGGAACCGGCGTCGTGGAGATGGCGCAAGCGTCCGGGCTCGGTCTCGTGCCGGAGCGCGAACGCAATCCGATGATCGCGACGTCGCTCGGCACCGGCGAGCTGATCAAGGCCGCGCTCGCGCGCCGCGCGCATCGCGTCCTCGTCGGCATCGGCGGCAGCGCGACCGTGGACGGCGGCGCCGGCATCGCGCGCGCGCTCGGCATGCGTCTCCTCGACGCGCACGGCAAGGAGATCGCGCTCGGCGGCGGCGCGCTCGAACACCTCGATCGCATCGACGCGTCGCGCCTCGACGCGCGTTTGAACGGCGTTTCGATCGTGGTCGCGTCCGACGTGCAGAATCCATTGCTGGGAGAGAACGGAGCCGCCGCAGTGTTCGCTCCACAAAAGGGAGCGACGCCCGAGCAGGTCGCCGCGCTCGAACGCGGGCTCGAGCGTCTCGCGGAACGCCTCGCGATCGACCTCGACGCAGACGTCGCCGACGCTCCGTGCGCCGGTGCGGCCGGCGGCGCCGGCGCCATGCTCATCGCGCTGGGAGCGTCCGTTCGCAGCGGCGCCGAGGTCGTCCTCGAAGCCGCGGCACTCGACGCGAAGATCGCCGACGCTCAGCTCGTCATCACCGGCGAGGGCCGGATCGACTCGACCACGCTGTCGGGGAAGGCGCCCTCCGCGGTGGCCGCCGCAGCGCGGGACGCAGGGGTCCCGTGCCTGGCCTTGACCGGGGAGTGCGACCTGCCCGACGCCGGCCCGTTCGCGGAGGTGCGGACGCTCCTGGCCCTCTACGGCGGGGACCGCACCAAGGCTCAGCGCTCCGCGGCTGAGGGCCTCACCGCCCTGGCCAAGGAAGCCACACGCGAATGGAGCCGCCTCCGTCGCTGACCGCGGCCCGCCCGGGCGGAACATTCCTCCGAATCCGAGCGTTTTCCTGGAGGGCGAGGTCCGGGAAGCCGATAATCGGATGGGTATACTGAGGGGTGTCCGGGCACGCCCCGAGACGACACGAAGACCTGGAGGACGACAGATGATCAAGCTCACCGACGCGGCTGCCGGCAAGGTCAAGGAGCTGCTCGACCGCGAGTCCGAGACCAACGGCCTGGCGCTGCGGGTCGCCGTCCAGCCGGGAGGCTGCTCGGGGCTGCGCTACGCCTTGTACTTCGACGACCAGATCAGCGAGAAGGACCAGACCGAGGACTACTCCGGCGTCAGGGTCGTCGTGGACAAGATGAGCGTCCCGTACCTCAGCGACGCGGAGATCGACTACGTCGACACGCTGCAGCAGTCGGGCTTCACGATCAACAACCCCAACGCGCAATCGACGTGCGCGTGCGGCGACTCCTTCCACTAAGCGCGAGAAGTCACAACCGAGAGGCGGGCCAGGCGGCCCGCCTCTCGCTATTGCGGTCACGCCTCTGCGCGGGTGCGCACCAGGAATGCCCAGCCGCGGTCGCGGTCCTCGCGGCCGACGTACTCCTGGCCTTTCATGCGGCACCACACCGGGATGTCGACGTTCGCTCC
>JBIOWR010000169.1:0-7439 GCA_044868775.1 Actinomycetota bacterium | reverse complement strand
ACGTCGTGCTCTCGCGCCGCAAGTACCTCGAGGAGGCGCAGTCCGAGGGTCGCAAGAAGTTCCTCGAAGACTTGAAGAAGGGAGAGGTGCGCAAGGGCACCGTCTCTTCCATCGTCAACTTCGGAGCGTTCGTGGATCTCGGCGGCGTGGACGGCCTCGTGCACGTGAGCGAGCTGTCGTGGAAGCACGTCGAGCATCCCAGCGAGGTCGTGCAGGTCGGGCAAGAGGTGGAGGTCGAGGTACTCGACGTCGATCTCGAGCGCGACCGTATCTCGCTCTCGCTCAAGAAGACGCAAGAGGATCCGTGGCGTCAGTTCGCGCGCTTGCACCAGCCGCTCGAGGTCATCGACGGCGAGGTCACCAAGCTCGTGCCGTTCGGAGCGTTCGTGCGCGTCGCGGACGGCATCGAGGGGCTCGTGCACATCTCCGAGCTGGCGCACCGGCACGTCGAGACGGCGGAGCAGGTCGTCAAGGTCGGTGAGTCCGTCAAGGTGAAGATCATCGAGATCGACAGCGACCGCCGTCGCATCTCGTTGTCGATCCGCCAGGCGACCGAAGCGGGCGAGGAAGAGGTGCCGGCCGACGAGATCGAGCTCGAAGGCGAGGAGGCCGCGCCGGAACCTGCGGCGTCCGAGGTCGACGTGCTCGAAGCCGCGATGGCGCCCGAGGTCGAGATCGCGAAGCCCGAGGAGGGCGACGAGACGGCGAAGCCGCTCGGCGAGGAGACGATCGAAGCGATCGTCGCCGACCTCAAGCGCCGCACCGGGCAGTCGGAGTAGCTGCTTCGGCTGGGGCTGTGCGCCTCATCGGGCTCACCGGCGGCATCGCGTCCGGCAAGAGCACGGTCGCGAGCATGCTCGCTTCGCGCGGAGCGATCGTCGTCGACGCCGACGCCATCGCGCGCTCGATCGTCGAGCCGGGCAAGCCTGCGTTCGGCGCGATCGTGGAGCGGTTCGGTCCCGGCGTGGTCGCCGCTGACGGAAACATCGACCGCCCGGCGCTTGCCTCGATCGTGTTCGCCGACGAGCGCGCGCGCGCGGATCTCAACGCGATCACGCACCCGCTGGTGCTGCAAGAGATGTGGGAGCAGATCGACGCGCACCGTTCGACGGATCGGGTCGTCGTCGCCGACATTCCGTTGTTGTTCGAGTCGGGCGTTGCGCCGGCCGGTTTCGACGCGGTGCTGGTGGTCGCCTCGGGAAGCGACGAGCAAGCCGAGCGCATGCAACGCGATCGCGGGATGACGCCGGAGGACGCGCTCGCACGCATCGCGGCGCAAGCTCCCATGGAAACGAAAAAGGCGGCTGCCACGCACGTCATCGAGAACTCGGGCTCGCTGGAGGATCTCGAGCGAGCGGTGAACGAATTCTGGAGCGAGATCACCGCCGCGTGATCGTTCTGCTCGACTGCATCGGTTGAAACTGCCGAAGTTGACCTATGGACACGGCGCGACGTATCGGTAGCATTTGACCCCAAGTCGCGCACGTGAGCCGGCTCGGGGCCGGCGGAGGGGATTGGGCGGACATGACCTTGCTTCGTTTCGCGCGTAACCACGTGCGCGTCGTGATCGGATTGGTGAACCTCGCATTGGTGCTTGCTGCGTTCCAATTGACGAGCGCGCGCTCCGATCAGATTGGACCGAAGACTGCGGCGCGCACCGCCGCCGCTCCCAACGTGAACGCGACGGATTTGGTGCCGTCGGCGTCCTCAGCCGCCGTTGCGCCGTCCGTGGCGGCGGCGCCGTCGCGCGCCGCGCATCCCGTCGCAGGGCCCACGGCGCCCGACGCGATGCCCATCGCCGGCAAGGGCATGTGGATCTGGCTCGTGCCGCAGGTCGAAGGCGGCAACCCGCACAAGATCGTGCGCAAGGCGAAGGCGTACGGGCTCACGCACCTGTACGTTCGCTCCAGCTCGACGACGAGCGGGCTGAAGTGGATCGGCGACATCAATCGCATCGTGCCGGTCGCGCACGCCGCCGGGCTCAAGGTCATCGCGTGGGACTTCCCCCGCCTCGCGAACCCGCGCGCCGACGCTGCGCGCATCGTTCGCGTCATCGACCACCGCACGCCGTCGGGTCACAAGGTCGACGGCGTCGCGGTGGACCTCGAGACGGCCGGCGAGGGCGTGCACCTGACGGCGTACGGCGCGCGCATCTTCACCGACACGCTCAAGCACGCACGTCCGAACGCGTTCCGCGTGCTCGTGCCGCCGCGACCGACCGCGACAACGAAGAAGACGTATCCGTACAGCCTGATTCCCGCGTACAGCGCCGTCGCGCCGATGGTGTACTGGCACCAGCGCGACCCCGGCAAGCTCGCGATCGAAGCTGTGAACTACCTGAAGCGGTTCGGCCGCCCCGTCGCTCCGATCGGCCAGGCATACGACTCCGCGCTCGACCCCGGCGGGAAGCCCGGCCGGCCGAACAGCCGCACGCTCGCATACTTCGCCCAGAGCGCGATGCGCGCGGGCGCGGTGGGTGTCTCGTTCTGGTCGTGGCAGCACGCCGACACCGAGATGTGGCGCGGGATCGCGCGCATCAAGTTCGCCGGGCTCGAATAGCGCACCGCCCGGCGGGCGCACCGCCCGACCCGGTGGGCGCCGCGAGTCGGTAGACTCCGCGAACGTGCGCCGGTACGACTCCGTGATCTTCGACGCGGGCGAGACGCTCCTCCATCCGCACCCGTCGTTCGTCGACCTCCTCGCGCGGTTCATTCGCGAGCGCGGTCACGACGTCGACGCCTCGCGAGTCGCCGCAGCCGAGGCGGCGCTTGCGAAGCCGCTCGGTGAGATGTTCCTGGAGCGCAAGCTGTGGTCGGTCTCCACCGAAAGCTCGCGCTCGTTCTGGACGGCGTTGTATGAGCGGTTCGCGGCGGAGTTGGGTCTGGACCACGACGGCGGCCTCCCCGGCCATCTCTACGACATGTTCCGCATGCCCGAGCACTACGCGCTGTTCGACGACGCGTTGCCGGCGCTGCGCGAGCTGCGCGCGACCGGGTATCGCATCGGCATCGTCTCCAACTTCGAAGCATGGCTCGAAGGATTGCTCACCTCGCTCGAGGTGATGCCGTTCCTCGACGCGCTCGTCGTCAGCGGCGTCGAAGGCGTCGAGAAGCCCGACCCGAAAATCTTCGAGATCGCGCTCGAGCGCATCGGAACCGCCGCGGAGCGCACCGTGTACGTCGGCGACAGCCCGGAGTTCGACGTGGCGCCGGCGCTGGAGCTCGGCATGCGCCCGCTGCTCATCGACCGGCGCGGGCGGCACGACCCGCAGCTCCTGCCGGTCATCACGTCGCTCGTCGAGATCCCCGAGGTGATCGGATGACGGCCGAACGCACCTTCAGCGTCGAGCAGGCCAATGCGATGCTGCCGGTGGTGTCGCCGGCGCTCGAACGCCTGCGCGCCGCGCAAGCCGTCATCGCCGAGACTCACGACGACCTCGTCGACCGGGCGAAGTCGAACGGCGGCGGCGAAGAGGGAAAGGACTTCCTCGAAGCGATCAGCGCCGCCGGCCGCACGATCGCGCAGCTGCTGGAAGCCGGCGTCGTCGTGCGCGATCCGGCGACCGGGCTCATCGACTTCCCGTCCGAGCGCGACGGCGAGGAGATCTTCCTGTGCTGGCGCCTCGGCGAGAAAACGGTCGCGTGGTGGCACCCGACCACGTCGGGCTTCGCCGATCGCCGCCCGCTGTAAATACCGGCAACGCCGCGCGCTCCATTCGATAGCCTCTCTGCACGATGGAACCCACCGAACGCGGCCTCACCAAAGCACTCCGACTGCCGGACTTCCGGCGGGTGTGGCTCGCGGACATCATCTCGGACGCCGGTTCCTTCGTGACGTTCATCGCGCTGGCGGTGTACGTGCACGACCTCACCGGACAGGCGTTCGCGGTCGGCTTCGCGCTGGCGCTGCGTGGCATTCCGTGGATCACCATCGGCCCGCTGGCTGGCGTCATCGCCGACCGCATCGACCGCCGCCTCGTCATGATCGTGTGCGACCTCGCGCGCGCGGTGCTCGTCGTCATGCTCCCGTTCACGACCGAGGCGTGGCAGGCGTACGTCATCTCGTTCGCTTCGGGGTGCTTCTCGCCGGCCTTCCGGCCCGCCCGCCAAGCCTTGTTGCCGCTCGTCGCACCCGGAGACCAGTACGTGCGCGCGCTCGCGCTGAGCGAAGTCGCGCATCAAGTGCTGCACACCATCGGTCCCGCGCTCGGCGGCGCCGCGGTGGTGTTCGTGGGCGCGCGCAACGCATTCTTCCTCGACGCGGCGACCTTCGTGGTCTCCGCTCTGTTCATCGCGCGCGTGCAAGCGCGCGGCGAGACGCGCGGGCGCCCGCGCTCCTTCGACGACGTGCGCGAAGAGCTTGCCGAAGGCGCGCGCGTTCTGTTCAAGGACAAGATCCTGCGCGGGCTGGTGCTCGCGCGCACGATGGACCTTCTCACGCTCGGCGACGGCGCGGTCGCGCTCCTGCTCGTCTACGTCACGGCCCGCCTCGGGCTGGGATCGGCGGAGTACGGCATCGCGCTGGCCGCGATCGGCCTCGGCACGGCGGTGGGCACGATCATCCTCGGCCGCCGGCGCGCGGGCGCGCCCCGGACGCTCGCGCTTCTCGCCACGATCCTCGCCTCCGCGCTGAACGTGGTGATCCTCTTCCGTCCGAGCTATCCATGGTTGCTCGTGCTTCTCGTGTTCCAGGGACTGCCGCTCGCCGGCATGGCGTTGTACGTGAGCACGTTCGTCGCCGAGCGCGTGCCCGACGCGGCGCGCGGTCGCGTGTTCGCGCTCAACGGCGCGCTCTACGAGGTAGGCGAGGTCGCGGGGGCGCTCGTGCTCTCGGCGATCGGAGGCGCGATCGGTTCCGCGCGCGGGCTCGCCATCGGCGGCGTCGCCGGCGCGATCGCGCTCACGATCATGCTCGGCGTCATCGTTCCACGCTTGCGCGAGGCCGACAGGGAACGCGCGGTGCTATCCTCGGAACGTGCCCCGGTTCACCATCCGTAGCGACTTCGCGCCCTCGGGCGATCAACCGCAAGCCATCGACGCGCTGGCGAACGGCGTGGACAAAGGCATGCGCTTCCAAACGCTGCTCGGCATCACCGGCTCGGGCAAGACGTTCTCGGCGGCGCACGTCGTCGAGCGCGTGCAGAAGCCGACGCTCGTGATTTCTCCCAACAAATCGCTCGCCGCACAGCTCTGCAACGAGTTCAAGGAGTTCTTCCCCGACAACGCCGTCGAGTACTTCGTGTCGTACTACGACTATTACCAGCCCGAGGCGTATGTGCCGCAGACCGACACCTACATCGAGAAGGACTCGTCGGTGAACGACGAGATCGAGCGCTTGCGGCACGCCGCGACGGCCAGCTTGCTCACGCGCAAGGACGTGCTCATCGTCGCGTCGGTGTCGTGCATCTACGGCCTGGGCTCGCCTGAGGAGTACGAGCAGCAAATCCTCCACCTCGTCACCGGCGAGGACGTCGGGCTCGACTTCGTCAAGAAGCGGCTCGTCGACATGCAGTACGACCGCAACGACTTCTCGCTCCCGCGCGGAACGTTCCGGGTGCGCGGCGACACCGTCGAGATCCATCCCGCGTACGAGGAGACGTTGCTGCGCGTCGAGCTGTTCGGCGACACCGTCGAGCGCATGATGGTGCTCGACCCGATGACCGGCGAGATCGTGCGCGACGTGGAAGACGTCACCGTGTACGCGGCCTCTCACTACGTGGCCTCCTCGGAACGGATGGCTCGCGCCACGCGCCGCATCGAGGACGAGCTCCAGGAACGGCTGCAGCTGTTCGAGAAGCAAGGAAAGCTGCTCGAAGCGCAGCGCTTGCGCATGCGCACGACGTACGACTTGGAGATGATGCGCGAGATGGGCTTCTGCTCGGGCATCGAGAACTACTCGCGCCACATCGACGGCCGTTCGCAAGGCGAGGCGCCGAACACCTTGCTCGATTACTTCCCGAAGGACTTCCTCGTCGTCATCGACGAGTCGCACGTCACGGTGCCGCAGCTCGGCGGTATGTACGAGGGAGACATGAGCCGCAAGCGCACGCTCGTGGAGCACGGCTTCCGGTTGCCGAGCGCGATGGACAATCGCCCGCTGCGCTTCGAGGAGTTCTTGGAGAAGGTGAACCAAGTCGTGTTTCTCTCCGCGACGCCCGGCCCGTACGAGCTGAAGGTCTCCGACCAAGTCGTGGAGCAGATCGTGCGCCCCACCGGCCTCACCGACCCCGAGATCATCGTCAAGCCGACGAAGGGCCAGATCGACGACCTCATCGAAGAGGTGCGCAAGCGCGCGGAGGCCGGCGAGCGCGTGCTCGTCACGACGCTCACCAAGAAGATGTCCGAGGACCTCACCAATTACCTTATCGAGACCGGCTTGAAGGTGCGGTACTTGCACTCCGAGATCGACACCATCCAGCGCATCGAGATCCTGCGCGACTTGCGATTGGGGGAGTACGACTGCCTCGTCGGCATCAACCTCTTGCGCGAAGGCCTCGACCTGCCGGAGGTGTCGCTCGTCGCGATCCTCGACGCCGACAAGGAAGGGTTCCTGCGCTCGGAGACCTCCCTCATCCAGACGATCGGCCGCGCGGCGCGCAACGTCAGCGGACAAGTCATCATGTACGCCGACGCCGTGACCGACTCGATGAAGCGCGCGATCAACGAGACGAACCGCCGGCGCCAGAAGCAGGTCGCGTACAACGCCGAGCACGGCATTAACCCCGAGACCGTGCGCAAGAAGGTCACCGACATCCTGCAAGCCGCGGGCCTCGCGGTGGAGGCTCCCGCGAGCTACGGCAAGAAGCGCAAGCGCGCGTCGCGCGATCTCTCCGGCTTGCCGCGCGACGAGATCCCGCGCCTCATCCAAGCGCTCGAAGAGGAGATGCACGAAGCCAGCCGCGAGCTGCGCTTCGAATACGCCGCACGGTTGCGCGACGAGATCGCCGACTTGCGCCGCGAGCTGAAGGACGTTTCGTAGCGGCTACCAACCGCGGGCGCGCCACTCCTCGACCGAGCCACGCTCCGCGCCGATGGTGGTGTCGGCGCCGTGGCCGGGATGCACGATCACGTCGTCATCGAGCGACGCGAAGAGGCGGTCGACGCTTTCCATGATCGTGGAGAACGCGACCGGATCGCTGAAGGTGTTGCCGGGGCCGCCGGGAAACAACGTGTCACCGGAGATAAGCCGGTTGCCGGCGAGGAAACACAGGCTTCCAGGCGTGTGACCGGGCGTGTGGAGGACGCGTACTTCGTCGTCGCCGACTTTCAAGGTTCCGCCCGTCAGTGGTTGCGTCTCGAACGGGAACGTGTCGTCGGGATGCGCGAGCACCGGCACGCGCAGCGCTTGCACGAGCGCGTCCACCGCTTGCCAGTGATCTTGATGGTGGTGCGTCTCGACGATGCACGTGACGCGTAGGTCCTTCACCGCGTCGAGGATGC
>JBIOWR010000168.1:0-22020 GCA_044868775.1 Actinomycetota bacterium | reverse complement strand
GGCGCCGGCCGCACCACCGAGGCGGCAGACGCCTTGCGCCAGGCCTCCACGATCTACGAGCAGATCGGAGCCACGAGACTCGCCGCACGCGTCGAGGCGGCTCTGCGTGATCTCGGCATCCGCCGCGGACGTCGCGGTCGCCGCACCGAGGCGCGCACCGGATGGGAAGCGCTCACGCCCACCGAACGCGAGGTCGTGCGCCTGGCTGCGCAAGGACTGACGAATCGCGAGATCGGCGAGCGGATGTTCGTCTCACGGCGAACCGTGGAGACGCACCTATCCCACGTGTTCTCCAAGCTGGGAATCTCCACGCGGGTCCAGCTCGCGGCGGAAGCGAGCCGCGCTGGGATCGGGAAAGCCGACGCACTCCGGCGAGAGTGACTCCGCCCGCGCGACGAGGTCCGATAGGACGCGCATCATCCCCAGCCAGCCCTCGAACCGAACCGCCTGCCCGTGCTCATCCGAGACCACGCCGCACGGAGGCTCCTGGTTGTCGAGCTTGATCGTGATCATGGCGACAGCATCGTTTACCGCCCGGCGTGAAACATCCGTGATGTCCCGGATGTTTCGGCGTCCGTGTTCCCGCACCATGGGCGGTGCCGGTCGAGCCGACGGGGGGACGCTCGGACCCGGTCGAGACGGGAGCACTTGGGGATGGTGCTCCCGTTTCCCCTTTCGCCGATACACTTGGCCGCGCCATGGACTTCCACTTCACCGAAGAGCAGGAGCTGTTCCGCCGGTCGGTGCGCGAGCTCGCCGAGGCGAAGATCGCACCGCGCGCTGCGGAGATCGACGAGGCCGACGAGTATCCGGCCGACATGCACGAGCTCCTCGTGCGCAACGATCTCATGTCGATCGGCTACCCGGAGGACGTCGGCGGCAGCGGCGGCCCGATCGAGTTCTGCCTCCTGACCGAGGAGATCTCCCGCGTATCCGCGGGCGTGTCGCTCATCCCGCTCGTGAACCGGCTCGGAGCGATCCCGATCATGCTCGCGGGGTCGGACGCGCAGAAGAAGGAGCTTCTCGGCGCCGTGGTGCGCGGCGAGCGTCAGCTGGCGTACTGCCTCACCGAGCCCGGCTCGGGATCGGACGCGGGCGGCATGCGCAGCCGCGCGGCGCGCGACGGCGACGGCTGGGTGATGAACGGCACCAAGCGCTTCATCACCAACGCCGGCGTCGCCGACACGTACTGCTACTTCGCGGTGACGAATCCGGACGGCGACAAGGGCAAGAACATCTCCGCGTTCATCGTTCGCCGTGACGAGCCCGGCTTCTCGCTCGGCCGCGAGGAGCACAAGATGGGCATTCGCGGGTCACCGACGCGCGAGGTAATCCTCGAGGACTACCGCGCTCGCAGCGACGATCTGCTCGGCGAAGTCGACCAAGGGTTCGTGTATGCGATGCGCACGCTCGACTACTCGCGCCCCACGATCGCCGCGCAAGCGCTCGGCATCGCGCAAGGCGCGTTCGACTACGCGGTCGGCTACGCGAAAGAGCGCAAGCAGTTCGGCAAGCCCATCATCCAATTCCAGGGCCTGGAGTTCATGCTCGCCGACATGGCGATGGCGATCGAGGCGTCGCGCCTCCTCGTGTACAAGGCCGCCACCGCCGTGGTGAACAAGGAGCCGAACGTCGGCTACTGGGCCGGCATCGCCAAGTGCTACGCGTCAGACACCGCGATGAAGGTGACCACCGACGCCGTGCAGATCCTCGGCGGCTACGGCTACGTCAAGGAGTACCCCGTCGAGCGCATGATGCGCGACGCCAAGATCACCCAAATCTACGAAGGCACCAACCAGATCCAGCGCGTGGTCATCGCCCGCGCGATCGCCAAGCGCTGACGAAGCACCCAGCGCCGCCGCCAAGCGCTGACGACGAACCCGCGCCGCCGCCATATAGCTCTTGATATGGGATATGGATTCCTATATCATTCCCGCTCGTGGCCAAGAAACCCGTCCTGCTGCAATTCGACGAGCAGCTTCTCTCCAAGCTCGATCGCTATGCCGAGGAGGTCGAGCGTTCGCGATCGTCGATCGTCCGCGACGCCGTGGCGCGTTACATCAACGAAGAGTCGGAAGCCGAGAAGGACCGGCGGCTCATCGAGGGCTACACAAGGATGCCCGACACGAACGAGTTCGACGAGTGGGCGGAAGAATCGGCCCGGGAGATGGTCGAGGAAGAGTCATGGTGAGACGCGGCGACGTCTGGTGGGTGAAGTTCGGCGACGGCCGGCGGCCCGGGCTCGTGCTTACACGTGATGCAGCCATCCCGCTTCTGCACCGCGTCGTCGTCGTGCCCGCAACGAGAACCATCCGCGGGATTCCAAGTGAAGTCGCGCTGGGACCGACGGATGGAATGCCCGAGACGTGCGTGCTCTCGTGCGACAACATTCGCGTGATCGGAAAGTCGCGACTGACGAGACGCATCACGTCACTCTCTCCAGCCCGTCTCGACGAGGTCTGCGACGCGCTGAGCTATACGCTCGGCTGCTGAAGTCAGCGAATGATCGCCGCGTTCACCGAGTAGATCGGCGGCATGTAGTCGGCCACCACCGACCAGGACTCGCCGCGGTCGGCGCTGGCGAAGAGGTTGCCGGTCGTGGTACCGACGTACACGCCCACGGGGTCGGCCAGGTCGGTGCACAACGCATGGCGGAGCACGTTGAGCTTGACGTGCGCTCCTGAGGGCAAGCCCTTCGTGAGCGTGGTCCACGATCCGCCGCCGTCGTCGGTGCGGTACACCGAGAACTGGTCGCCGATGTTGTGGCGGCCGGCGTCGGGCGGAGTCTCCACGACGCTGAAGAGCGTGTCCGGGCTGTTGACGTCGATGGCCAGCGGGAAACCGAAGAACGACGGCAGGTTCGCTTGCATGTCTTGCCAGTCGTCGGCGGCGTCGCGCGAGGCGAACAGGCCCCAGTGGTTTTGCTGGTAGAGCACCTCGGGCTCGGTGGGGTGTTGCAGCAGCCGGTGCACGCACTGGCCGAACTCCGGATACGGATCGGGCATGTGGCGCGCGGGGAGGTTCTTGTTGCGCGGCGTCCAGGTGCGGCCGCCGTCGTCGGTGCGGAACACGCCGACCGCCGAGATCGCGATCCACATGCGATCGGGGTTGGAGTGGTCGGGAACGATCGAGTGCAAGCACAACCCGCCGAGTCCGGGCTGCCATTGCGGGCGGGACTCGTGGTTCTCGAGCCCTTCGACGAGCTCCCACGTCTCGCCGCGGTCGCCGCTGATCCACAGGCTGGCGGGATCGACGCCCGCGTACACGACGTCGGGTTCGCTTTCGCGTCCCGGCTGCACGATCCAGATGTTCTCGATCGCGCGGCCGGAATCCGAGGGGAACCCGAGGCCGCGCTTCGGCTCGTTCCATGTTGCGCCGAAATCGTCGCTGTACTTCACGTACGATCCGAAGATGTCGCCGTTGTCTGCGGCGAACATTCGCGGCGTCACACCGCGCTGGTCGAGCGTCGCGTTGAACACGCGGCTCGTGTCGAGCAGTTGCCCTCCGCTGGTCCACGTGGCGCGATCGCGCGACGTGAATACGAACAGCCCGCGCTTGGTTCCGACGAGCAGAACGACCGTTCCGCTTGGGTACATGTGCGATCCCTCCCGGTGCCGCACCCTAGCGCGCGCTGCCGGGCGCCGCTCGCGGCGCGACGCGCTCGGTGCCGGCGTACACGTTGAAGCCGGTTTCTCCCACGAAACCGGTGAGCGTCATGCCGAATTCGCGCGCGAGATCGACCGCGAGCGACGACGGAGCGCCGACCGCGGACACGAACGGAATGCCGGCCATCAACGCCTTCTGCACGATCTCGTACGACGCGCGCCCGCTCACTTGCAGCACGCGTTCGCGTTCGAGCTCGCCGAACGGGAACCGGCGTTCGAGGACCAACGATCCCACGAGCTTGTCGACGGCGTTGTGTCGCCCGACGTCCTCGCGCAGCACCAGCAGATCCCCGGCGGCGGAGAACAGCCCGGCGGCGTGCATGCCCCCGGTGCGCTCGAACGCGCGCTGCTGCTCGCGCAACGCCGACGGCATCGACGTGAGCACGTCGTGCTCCACGAACGGGCCGAGAGGCAACGCGGGCGGCGACGATATCGCAAGCGATTCCAGCGAGGACTTGCCGCAGACGCCGCACGCCGACGTGGTGCCGAACGCACGCGTGACCTGCGAGACGTCGAACGCAGAACGAAGCGACACCGTCACGATGTTGAATTGCTGCTCGACCGGTCCTCCGACGCAATACTTCACGCGCACGACGTCGTCGCTCGAACGGATCACGCCTTCGGCGACGAGGAAGCCGGCGGCGAGCTCGAAGTCGTTGCCGGGCGTGCGCATCGTCACTGTGAGCGTGTGCTCTCCCATCTCGGGAGAGGTCACCCTTATCTCCAGGGGCTCCTCGGTCGCCACGAAATCGCTGCGCGGCCGCGCGTCACCGTTCGCGTCGACGTGCAGCGGCGTAACCGCAACCGTCGGGCCCGGGCGCACGGCGGGCGAGTGGTCATGCCCGATCTGATGTAGCTCTCGGCGAGGCATCGCAGGACGAGTATAGGAACGCTCAGGCGCGACGTTGCAACGCCACCGCGCGCGCGACCGCGGCCGCCGCGAGCACGAACGCAAGCACGCCGACGAGCACGGGGTCGGAGCTTCGCCCGCCTATGTCGGTGTCTTGGAGATGCGCGACGAAGTGAAAGAGCGAGCCGATCGCCCCACCGGCGGTGACGACGAAGAACACGTCGGACCACCGCAACGCCATCAGCAGCGTTGCGCCGATGCCGATCTGGAACGCGCCGATGTCGTGGATGAAGTGGCGGTTGTACGGTGGGAACTCGGCGAGGGTCTCGTAGAACGACTGCGGGTCGATGAACGCCCACGCGCCCGCCACGAGCGTCGAGATGCCGGCAAGCACGACCACGATGCGAACCATGCGCTCCACGGACGCCACGATATGCCCGCCGCTTCGAATAGCCGCGGAACCTGGGATGTGCGCGGCTATGCTTGGCGAGGCCGGTCCAAAGGGCCGACCCGCGAAAGGAGGCGAAGGCGGTGCCGGGTGACGACCCCGACCCCGGACCTGAACCCGCGGGAGGTCCCGCGGTCCGAGTCCGCCGCACATACGCGCGCGCGGAGGATCGAGCGTGCACGGTCGGTGGCGCGCGCCCCCGGGCGCGCCGCGCGCCAGGTTGCGCGCGCGCCGGTCGTCGTGGTCAGCAAGCCCGCGCATGCGCTCGCCGACATGCTTCGCTACTGGCGCGCGGAGCGGCTCACGCTCCGGCAAGGGTTCGCGGCGCTCTCGGTCTCGTCGGCCGGAGACTTGCTCGCCGGTCTCGCGCTCGGCGCGATGACGCACCGCCTCGTCGCATTGCCCGGCTTGCTGATCCTCGTCCCGGCCGCGATCGGCATGCGCGGCAACGTCTTCGGCGCCGTGGGCTCGCGGCTCGGCACCAGCGTCCACGCGGGTCTCTTCCGCGTGACGCGCGCGCGCACCGGCGTGCTCTACCAGAACGCGTACGCGTCGCTGCTGCTGTCGATCATCACGTCGCTCATGCTCGCCGTCGGGGCGCGCGTGATCACTACCGCGACCGGGCTGCCGTCGATCTCCATCTGGGACTTCGTGGTGATCTCGATCCTCGGCGGCGTGCTGTCGAGCGTCGTGGTGCTCGCGCTGACGATCGTGCTCGCGCTCGTCGCGTATCGCAAGGACTGGGACATGGACTCGGTCGCCGGTCCCGTGGTGACGTTCATCGGCGACACCGTGACGCTTCCGGCGCTCTACGCGGCGTCGTTCCTCGCAGAGCTGCACGGCGTGACGCTCGGGCTCGGCGCGGCGCTCGCCGCGCTCTCGTTGTGGTCGCTCGTCATGGCGCTGCGCACCGACTTGCCGCTCGCGCGCCGCATCATCCGGGAGAGCTTGTTCGTGCTGACGCTCGCCGGCGTCATCAACCTGCTCGCTGGCGGCGTGCTCGAGCATCGCGCCGAGCGCTTCTTCACGCTGCCCGCGCTCCTCGTCTTGCTGCCCTCGTTCTTGGAGGACGCCGGCGCGCTGGGCGCGATCGTGTCGTCGCGTCTCGCGTCGAAGCTTCACCTCGGAGCGATCGAGCCGCGCCTGATACCGCAACGGCTCGCAGTGCTGGACGTGACCCTCGCGGCGCCGTTCGCGCTGTCGGTGTTCACGCTCGTCGGCCTCAGCTCGCACCTGGTGGCGCTGGCGCTTGGACTTGCATCTCCCGGACTGTGGAAAATGATCGCCATATCGCTCATGGCCGGCTACCTCGCGACGATCGGCGCGGCGCTCATCGCATACGGCGCCGCCGTCGCGACGTTTCGTTTCGGATTGGATCCCGACAACCATGCGATCCCCATCGTGACCAGCGCGCTCGACCTCCTCGGGGTCGTGTGCCTCGTCGGCACGGTGGTGGTGCTCGGAGTGAGATAGTGATGACGAGATGACCGAAGAAAGAAGGACCGTCAAGGATTTGCTCGTCGAAGCGAAAGACGCGAGCGAGCTCATGGTCGACCTTGCGTACGCAGCCGTGTTCTTCGGCGACGACGACATCGGCGCCGAGGTAATGCGGCTCGAAGACGCGATGAGCGACGTCATCGCCTCGCTGCGCACGATCAGCATTCTCGCGGCGCGCAGCAAGGAGGACGCCGAGGCGATGAGCGACGTGCTGCAGCTTGCGTCGTCTATCCAGAAGATCGCCGACGCTGCGGAAGACATCGCGCGCGTCGTCCTCAAAGACCTCGGCGTGCCGCACGAGCTGCGCGACGACTTGCGTCACGCGGAGGAAGTGGTCGCGCGCGTGCGCCTGCGCGACGAGAACCATCTCGAAGGCAAGTCGCTGGAAGACCTCGCCCTGCCGAGCGAGACCGGCATGTGGGTGATCGCGATTCGCCGCGACGTGCGCTGGATCTTCGGCCCCGAGGGAGACGAGGTGCTGCAGCCGGGAGACGTGCTGTTCCTGCAAGGCCCCGAGGAAGGCATCGACCTCGTGCGCGAGCTTGCCGGTGCGCCGCAGCGGCGGCTTGCGGAGCCGGCGCCGAGAAGCCTCACCGGCCTCGACCGCGCCGTCGACTTGCTCGTGGAGATGAAGAATGCGTCGGAGGTCGCCGTCGGCCTCGCCTATTCGGCGGTGCTGTTGCGCGACAAGGGCCTCGCGGCGGAGGTCAACGCGATCGAGGACGCCACCGACGACATGCACCACGAGTTGGAACGGTGGGTGCTACGCGCCGTGCAGGAAGGCGCCGACGCCGACGAGCTCCGCGGGTTGCTGCATCTCGCGTTCGCCTCCGAGCGCATCGCCGACGCCGCGCAAGAGATGACGAAGATCGTGGAAGGTGACGAGGAGCCGCACCCCGTCATCGCGCAAGCGCTCGCCGAAGCCGACGAGATCGTCGCCGAGGCGATCGTGGGCGAGGCATCCGACGCGGCGGGCCGGTCGTTGCGCGACCTGTCGTTGCGCACCGAGACCGGCATGGAGGTGCTGGCGATCCAGCGCGGCGACCGCTGGACCTACCGGCCGCGCGGCGCGCAGGTGCTCGCCGCCGGCGATCGCGTGATCGCGTCGGGTCCGGAAGACGGCGCGTCGTTGCTGCACGAGCTCTTGGGCGGTCCTCGAGACGAAGAGGAGGAGTAGATGTCGATGGATGCGCAGGTGCTGCCGCCGCCGAAAGAGGTCGGCCGGTGGAGCTTTATCATCGCCACGATCGTGCTGGGATGCGCGGGATCGCTGGCGGGCCTCGCCGTGGCGGCGCAAGGCACCTACGTGATGGGACCGTTCATCGTCGACTTGAAGGTCACGCCGGCGACCGGCAGCACGACGCAACTGTCCATCGCACCGAGCGCAACCGGGTTGAACCCCGGCTACGCCGAGGCCGACACGCACGCCGGCTTCCTCACCATCGACGCCAAGGTGGTCGGCGTCGCCAGCGTCACGCAGCGCCCGCTCGCGTTGCAGCGCGTCACGCGCCCGCGCCTGCTCGCCGACTCGCTCAAGGACGAGGGCAAAGCCGCGATGCGCAGCTTCGGCATTCGCGCCGCGCTCGGCGTCGTCGCCGGAGGCGCGATCGGCGGCGGGTTCATGGCGCTGTTCGGTTTCCGTCCGCGCCGCATCGTCCAAGGCTTGCTGGCGGGCGTGATCCTCGTCGGCGCGCTCGCGCTCGTCGCGTGGCAAACCTACGACGTGAACGAGTTCAACCGCACCACGTTCAAGCCGGGAACCGTGGCGCTCGCGCCCGTGCGCTGACGCGTCAGTCGCTCCCGAGCACGTCGCGCGAGATGAGGATGCGCTGCACTTCGCTGGTGCCCTCGCCGATCTCCAGCACCTTGGCGTCGCGGTAGAAGCGCGAGACGGGGAACTCGTCCATGAAGCCGTACCCGCCGTGGATCTGCACGGCCTCGCGCGCCACGTCGTTCGCGATCTCGGTGGAGTAGAGCTTCGCGATCGACGCCTCGGTCTTGAACGGACGGCCGTCGTCGTGCATCCACGCGGCGCGATACACGGCGAGCCGCGCGAGGTCGGTCTTCACCGCCATGTCGGCGAGCTTGAACGCGATCGCCTGGTTGTGCGCGATGGGACGGCCGAATTGCTTCCGCTCTTTCGCGTATTGCGTGCTCATCTCCAGGCAGCCCTGCGCGAGCCCCACGGCGAGCGCGCCGATCGCCACGCGTCCTGCGTCGAGGATGATGAGGAAATTCTTGAAGCCTTCGCCGCGCGTGCCGAGCAGGTTCTCCTCGGGCACGCGGCAATCGACGAACGACAGCTCGCGCGTGTCGGACGCGTGCCATCCCATCTTCTTGTACTTCTTGGACGCCGTGAACCCCGGCGTGCCCACCGGCACGATGACGTTGGAGATCTCGTTGTCACCGGTGCGCGCGGTGATCGTCACGTGCTGGCTCATCGGCGTTCCCACGTTGGTGATGAACACCTTCGTTCCGTTGACGAGCCACTCGCCGCCGTCGAGCACCGCGGTCGTGCGCGTGTTGCCGGAGTCGCTCCCGGCTTCCGGCTCGGTGAGACCGAACCCCGCGATCTTCTCCCCGCGCGCGAGCGGCACCAGCCAGCGCTGCTTCTGCTCCTCGGTGCCGAACAGGTACACCGGCATCGCGCCGAGCCCAACCGCTGCCTCCAAAGTAATCGCCATCGACGAGTCCACACGCGCCAGCTCTTCGATCGCGATGCACAGCGTGGTGAAATCGCCGCCCATGCCGCCGTACTGCTCCGGGAAGGGGATGCCGAACAGACCCAGCTCCCCCATCTGCAACGCGATGTCGACGGGGAACTCCCCGGTCTCGTCGAGCTCCTCCGCGCGCGGCGCGATCACCTTGTCGGCGAAGTCGCGCACGGTGCGGCGAAACTCTTGCTGTTCCGGGGTGAAGTCGAAGTCCATGGCGAGCCTCAGCTTACGTACTTCAATCCCACGCCGCGACACGCCGGGGCTCGACCTCGAGGACGAGATCGTTGCCGTAGTCCTCGGTGCGCTCGTACTTGTCGAGGAATGCGCGCGTGATCTCGTCGTAACGGTCGTCGTCCGCGGGGATCGCGCGCACGGTTCCGCGCACGAGCACACCGGCCCCGCCCTTGTACGCCGTGACCGCGATGTCGCCGGTGCGCACCGCGTTGCGCGCCTTTCGCGAGCCGGACTCGCACCACACGTACACCTTGCCGTCGCGCACGACGACCTCCACCGGCGCCGCGTGGGGGGTGCCGTCCTCGGACACCGTCGCCATCACCCCGATCGGACGCTCGGCCAGCCACGGTTGCCACTCCTCGCGCGACGGCATGATCAGCGCGCGCGCTCGAAGATCTGGAGCAGGTTGCCGTCGGGATCGCGGAACGTTGCGAAGCGCCCCACCGCGGCCTCGCCGAACTCTCCGGCGAACTCCACGCCCTTTTGCTTGAGCGCAAGCACGACCCGGTCGAGGTCGTCGACCTCGAACACGACCGTGGCGCCCGGCTGCGGCGGCGCTGCGTTCGGACGCGCGCCGTGCAGCGCGACCGTGGCGCCGGCGACGTCGAACTCGGCCCAGTCCTCTCCCGCACGCATCGTGAGATCGAGCCCAAGCACGTCGCGATAGAACCCCACGGCCTCGTTCATGTTCTTCGTCCAGTAGTGGACGTTGTCGATCCGGCGCAGCACCGGCGTGCCTCCTCGTGCGCGGCGCGGAGGCGTCCTCCGTCCGCGGCGGGCGAAGGCTAGCAAGCGCATTTGCGAGCAGCAACGGCGACTACACTCCGGTCGAGATGATGCGAGCGCTTCGCTACCTGCGGAGGCCGGACGTGCGCCGGGACCCGGCGCGGCTCGTCGCGCGGCGGGTGTTGCTGGAGGCCGAGCGGCGGCTGCGGCCGGCGTCGTACGCACGCGAGCGCCTCGTGCAGATCGCGCCGGGGCTGGTGATGAGCGTGCGCGCCGACGACCAGATCGAGCGCGCGATCTATCTGTTCGGGCTCTACGAGTTCGTGTCGGCCCACGCGTTCGTGCGTTTGCTGCGCCCCGGCATGAACGTCGTGGACGCCGGAGCGCACAGCGGCCAGTACACGCTCCTCGCCGCGCGCCGCGTCGGCGAGGAGGGCGTCGTCGTCGCCGTCGAGCCGAACCCGCCGGTGCGCGCACGCCTCGAGCGCAACGTTCGGCTGAACGGCTTGCGCAACGTGCGCATCGCACCGGTCGCGCTCGCGCGATCGCCCGGCGCCGTCACGCTCGCGATCCCCGGCGGCGAGAACACCGGCGTGGCCGCGGTGCGCACGCCCTCACCGACGGAAACCGCGATCGAGGTGGAAGCGGTGCCGCTCGACGCTCTCCTGCAATCCATGAACGTCGCGCGCCTCGACGTGTTGAAGATCGACGTCGAAGGAATGGAGACCGACGTGCTCGCCGGAGGACGCACGACGATCGCGCGCGACAAGCCGGCGATCCTCTTCGAAGCGAACGATCTCTACTTCGGTGACGAACGCACCGATCCGACCGTCGCGGCGTTGCGCGATCTCGGCTACCGGCTCCACGAACCGTCCGCGCTTCGGATAGTGAAGCCTGGAGAAGATCCGCGGGCGCACCGCGAGTACTGGCAATCGCTGAACCTCGTCGCGCTGCACCCGGATCGCTCGAGCGAGTTCTATACCTCTGTGGGCGGTTCCGGTTCCGGTTCCCGCGAGCAGTCGAGGTAGGGGTAGTACCCTTCGCTCGAGAGAACGAGCCCTTGTGTCGACGGCACGTAATCGCTCGTGCCGACGCCGAATCCCGTGCCTCCGACGAGCACGTAGTGATCGACTTCCCTCCCGTTGTTCGACCAGTCGGGATCGCTGCAGGGCCGGATGAATGCGCGCACGACCACGTCGCCGGCGTATCCGGCACCGTCCCAGCGGTAACTGAACGTCGCCGTCTCGCCGGCGCTTAGCGACACGACCTCGTCGGCGATGAACACGCATCCGCCGTACGTCGCCGCGCACGCTTCCACCCAAAGCTCGGCTTCACCTCCGTCGACGAGCTCCTTGTTCGACACGCCCACGTGCACCCTGCGAACGTACCCGACTCCCGTCGACCATTCGTCGGTGCGCACAGGCTCGTTCGTAACCGTGAGGCTCGTCATGGCCAGGTCCACGCCCGGCGGGGGCTCGGTCGGAGGCTCCTCGTACTGATCGGTCGGCGTGACCTCGACGTCGATCCCGGTCACCGTCGCGCCGTCTCCGACGACGATCGCCGTCGATCCCTCGATGTCCGGAGAACGGTCGTACCACTCCACGAAATACTGTTCGTACGAGTTGCATATGGTGAAACGCACGCGGTACTCGCCCGGGATGAGCGACGGAACGACGTACTCGCCTTCGGTCGTCGTCACCGTTTCGAACACGTGGTAGATGTCCGGACCAAGCGTGGTGACACACAGACCCGAGACGGGCTCGCCGTAGCGGTCGACGGCGTGGCCCGTGATCGTCCCGGGATGCGAGGCGCGGAACTGGAGAAAGCCGCTGCTCCCGGTGTAGCCGGTAACTTGGACGTGGTAGGTCGTGCCGCCGTACACGTGCAGCAACGCCTTCGACTGGTCTCCGCCGCTCTGATCGTTGCACGCCTGCTCTTGAAGGTCGACGAACGACGTCCCGGTGTACACGGCCACGACGGTGTCGTAGTCGCTCTCGTACGTGTCAAGGACCAAGTCTTCGTCCGCCGCCGGCGCGTACCGGTACCACACCGAACCGGTCGAGGGAAGCGCGCAGGAAGGCAGCGGCTCGCCGGGCTCGGGCGTCGCCGTCGAGGTGTCGGTTGAATGTTCGAACGGGACTTCCGTGATCGGCGTCGCGTTCGCAAAGTCGTCGTTGCCTCCGAGCGCGTGGACCGACGCGGGCACCGGCAACAACAGCGCCGCCGCGAGAAACGCTCCGAGCAGGTTCTTTTTCATCTACGCCGCCTCACAGTTCGGGAATCGGAACGCGCCGATGCGCGTCTTCCATCCAAAGCTCGATCCGTCGAGATATTCGCCCGTGTACCAGAACGTGCATCCGTCGGCGGGATCGACGCTCATGTGCGTGTAATCGCCCCAGCGGCCGCTGCTAGTCTGCGAGGCCGTCCCGTTGTGAAGCACACGCTCTCCGCGCGAGAGGATGCCCGGCGGATCCGTCGCGAGGCGGCCCGCATACCAAATCGACGGGTTCATGTAAGAGCTCGACACCGAATATCCCAGCGCCATGTTTCCGAGCCGGTCCATAGCGACGCTCCCCATGAAACGATGCGCGCCGTCGTTCGGGGCGAACGTTCCCTCTTGCGCCAGGTGCCAGGGCTGGCCCGCGTTCTTGCGAAGCTCGTACCAACGAACGCCGGTGTCTCCGGCGTCCACGGTGTGATTCACGACCATCGACTCGTGGTCGCCGAAATTTCGGTACTGAAGCCGGAACATCGGACGATCGTCGAGCGCATCGAGCGCTTGATCGGTTCCGCGCTGCGGCACGCAGACCTCGACGCAGAAACGATTGATGAAGGACGTCACGGATATCTCCGACGCCTTCGTCAGCGAGGACGCTCCCGGATTCGACCAATCGGCGTGGAATTCCCACACGGCGAGCCCGTCACGCGCGTAGTCGCGGTCGGACTGCAGGTTCAGCAAGTAGTTCGGCGCGCCTTCCGGAGGCGCGACGCCATCGGCGTCGGCCGGAAGCATCGAGAACGCTCCCTCCTCGCCGGGGTCGATGCACACCTGCCGGGCGTCGGCGCCGGCGAGCATTGCGTCCCGCTCGAACGCGCACACGCGAACGCCGGTGAACACCGCGCGTCCGGTGAACATGTTGAACGTCGTGTAGTACGCGTCGTTCCAGACGCCCATCTTCGGGTAGTCGTCGAGCGCCGTCGCGTCGATGAGGAACGCGTAACGCGCCCACGTCCCGAGCGGGTTGTCGGTCGTCGAAACGGCGACGCATTGCCACGAAGGTGGCGCGCCGCTCGCGGGGATCGCGAACGCGAACTGACTGACGACGAAACGACCGGCAAGGCTGTCGTACAGCACGATCGGATCGCCGGCGTTGCTGTGCGCGCACGGCTCGACGCCGTCGAACAGCGTGTTGCCCGCCGCCGGACCGTAGAGGCGCTTGCCGGTCTTGTCGTATACCGCAAAGACGTTGTTCACCCATTGGAAGTAGTGGTTCGGGCCCGCCGCCCCGGTCGGGTCGGGAGGCGACACCGACAGCAACCCCTTGTACACGACGTTCGCCGTGTCCTGTGCCGAGAGTCCCAGCACGTTCACCGTTGCGGGCGGCATGAGCGAAGGTTCCGCCGTCGTGGATTGCGCGACGGCATCCGAGGTCGTGGCTTCCGGAAACTTCGGCTCGGGGCGCTTCCCCACCCCGAATTGCTTCAACGGGCCCTTGCCGAGGATCGGCTGGATATCCGCCAGCGGCTCCGACTCGTCGTAGGCGGCCGAATGCCGGACGACAACGGCGCCCTCCGCCCGGCCGTGCGAGACGGCGGCGATAGACGGCGCGATCAATGCGACGCAAACCAACGGAAGGGCACGACGAAGTCGGCCCAACCTCGCATGTTCGCCCAAGAATCCTCCTGATCGCCGCCCGGCCCGGCTGCCCCGTATGGCTGTTCGCCGCAGGGCCGGAAAATCCTTTCGGCGGATCGGCGAGACCTCAGGCCGGGCGCGCGTGGACCACGTCCCCGGCGGCGACCTCGACCTCGCCGTCGTCCGTCGCGATCACCAGCGCGCCGGCGTCGGTCACTGCGCGCGCGACGCCCTTTACGTCGCTCGCGCCCGCGCGTTCCACGCGCACCTCGCGCCCGATCGTGGAGCACAGCTCGCGGTAGCGCTCCACGATCTCGCCCGACCCCAGCACCGCGTCGAGCTCCGACAGGACCGCCGCGAGCAGCGCGGGGCGCGACGGCACGCTCGCTCCCTCCAGCACGAGTGACGTCGCGATCGAGCTCAGCTCCTGCGGGATCGCGCACGAAAGGTTGACACCGAGTCCCGCGACCACGAACGACGGCGGCCGCGCCTCCACCAGGATTCCCGCGAGCTTCCGCTCGCGCGCCACCACGTCGTTCGGCCACTTCAACACGACGTCCAGACCGACCGTCGCGCGCAACGCGCGCGCCGCCGCGATGCCGCACGCAAGAGGGATCAGCGACCACCGCTCAGGTGGCAACGACGGCCGCATCACCCACGACGCCGTCAGCGTCGTGCCCGGCTCGCTCCACCACGATCGCCCCAACCGTCCGCGACCCGCCGTCTGCACGTCCGCAACGACGATCGTGCCGTGCGGCGCGCCCTCGTCTCCGAGCCGCAACGCGTCGTCGTTCGTGGAGCCGGTCTCGTCGAACACGCGCACCGACGAAACCCAGCCGACGCGCCCGACCTCAGCGGCGAAGTCCTCCATGACGGCCACGGTAACACCAGCGAATACGCGCCGCGGCTGTGCCCTTGGTAGCCTTCGCTCGCCCGAACGCCCACCCGGAGGAAAGCGTGTTCGACAAGGTCCTCGTCGCGAACCGAGGCGAGATCGCCGTGCGCGTGCTGCGCGCGCTGCGCGAGCTGGAGGTCACCTCGGTCGCGGTGTACAGCGACGCCGACCGCGACGCGCTGCACGTCGGGCACGCGGACGAGGCGTACCACATCGGAGAGGCGCCGCCGGCGGCCAGTTACCTCGACATCGACAAGCTCATCGCGACCGCGAAGCGCGCAGGCGCGCAAGCGATCCACCCGGGCTACGGGTTCCTGGCCGAGAACGCCGGGTTCTCCCGGGCATGCCGCGACGCGGGGCTCGTGTTCATCGGACCGTCTCCCGAAGCGATCGAGACGATGGGCGACAAGGTCGCCGCACGCCAGTCCGTCGTCGAGGCCGGCGCGCCGGTGGTGCCCGGCACGCTCGAGCCGATCTCCGACCACGACGAGGTGCGCGCGTTCGCCGCCGAGCATGGCTTCCCCATCGCGATCAAAGCGGCGTTCGGCGGAGGAGGTCGCGGCTTTCGGGTGGTGCGCGGCGACAAGGACTTGGAGGACGCGATCGCGAGCGCCCAACGCGAAGCACAATCGGCGTTCGGCCGCGCCGAGGTGTACGTCGAGCGCTACCTCGAAGGCGCGCGCCACATCGAGGCGCAAATCCTTGCGGACACGCACGGCAACGTGTTGTTCTTCGGAGAGCGCGACTGCTCGCTGCAACGTCGTCACCAAAAGCTCGTCGAGGAGTCCCCGTCGCCCGCGGTAAGCGACGACGTGCGGAGCAGGTTGCGCGAAGCGTCGGTCGCGATCGCAAAGCGCGTCGGCTACGTCAACGCGGGAACGATCGAAACGCTGCTCGACGCCGACCGCACGCGTTTCTACTTCATGGAGATGAACACGCGCTTGCAGGTCGAGCATCCCGTGACCGAGCTCGTGTTCGGCGTGGACCTGTGCGCGTGGCAGATTCGCATCGCGGCCGGCGAGAAGCTGCCGTGGACGCAAGAGGATCTCGACTCGCGCGGACACGCGATCGAGTGTCGCATCAATGCGGAGGACCCCGCGAAGAAGTTCTTCCCGTCGCCGGGATGGATCGGCGAGTACCGCGAGCCGGCGGGGCCGGGCGTGCGCGTCGACTCCGGATTCCGCGGCGGCTCCGAGATACCGCGCGCGTACGATTCGCTCATCGCAAAGCTGATCACTTATGGAGAGGATCGCGATACGGCGCGCCGGCGCATGCTGCGCGCGCTCTCGGAGTTCACGATCGAAGGCGTCAAGACGACGATCCCGTTCCACGACCTCGTCTTGCGCGACCCGCGCTTCATCGCCGGCGATTACTCCACCTCGTTCGTCGAGCACGACCTGGACCTGTCGCCGCTCGCCGCGAACAAGGTGAACACCGCCACTGCAAAAGCGAACGCTGCGAGCGCTGCGAGCGCGAAACCGGGCGCCGCAAAGCCCGAGGGTTCACCGCGTGACGTCGTCGTCGAGGTGGACGGCAAACGGCTGACGGTGCGCGTGCACGGGCTCGAAGCCGCGGCCGCCGCCGCCGGTCCCGCCGGCGCCCGTCCGGAGCCGCCGGTCGCGGAGGCGCGCGCGCGTCACGGCGCCGGCGGCCGCGAGACCGTGAGCGCGCCGATGCAGGGGACGATCGTGAAGGTGGCGGTCACCGCCGGCCAGGAGGTCAAGGCCGGGGACCTCATCGCGGTCCTCGAGGCCATGAAGATGGAGAACCACATCTCGGCGCCGCGGGACGGCACGATCAAGGAGATCACCGTTTCCCCTGGTCAGAACCTCGAAACCGGCGCCCCGATCGCGACGATCGAGTGACGCGCCCCCTACGCGACGCTTAGTACAGATAATCCATCCAGGTTGGTGCATGAGGGCCTTGCCCGAATCGCGCCGCCGCGAGATGATCGATTCAAGCAAAAACCGCTGCCCTCGTTTTTCACGCACTTCCCCTGGCGAAGGGACACCCGGTGGTCACCATAAGCCACGGCCCTCCCGTGGCGGCTCCGAATGTTCGCGGCGTCGGGCATCGACCGAGACCGGCCGGCGCCGCTCGCGGGGAGGAGACGGCCGGCGACGGCGTAATCATCGTTGATCGCACCGGCGCCGTGATGTGCTGCACCCGCAGCTTCCTCCAGATGTGGGACGCGCCCGACGCGATGGAGCAGGCGACCGACGAGCGCGCCTTCGTCGCTCTCATTGCTCCACAGATGCGCGACCCGGTTTCGTTCGGCCGGCGGCTCGCCGCCTTGTATGCCGATCCCGAGGCGGAAGCGCTCGACTTCCTGGAGACGATCGACGGACGCGTCATCGAACGCTACACGCGCCCGTATCGCGTCCACGGCGAGATCACCGGACGGTTGTGGAGCTTCCACGACGTCACCGTTGTTTCGGCCGACGTGTCGCTCGCAAGCGAAGCGACCTCGCGTACGGAAGCGGCACGCGCGGCCTCGCTCCTGCAAGTCGCCGAGCGGCTCAACGCGCACCTCGACCTGCACGGCGTGCTCGAAGCGGTGTGCGAAGAGACGATCCGCGCACTCGGCGTCGCGGCAGCATCCGTGATGCTGTACGACGAAACGAGCGGCAACCTCGTGACGTGGGACACGCGCGGATTCCCGGAGGACCACCCGCCGATCCGCCCGGTGACGTACGGAACGTTCCAAGCCGGCGTGCGCGCCTTGGACGATCGCATCTTCGTCGTGGACGACGTGCTCGCGAGCACGCATCTGGAGAACGCGGACGCGTTCCGCAGGCTCGGCGTGCGCACGATCGCGAGCGCGACCATGAAGCGCGAAGGCACGTTCGTCGGAGCGATCGCCGTCTATTCCATCGGCGTGCCGCGCAGGTTCGCGCACGACGACCTGCTCCTGCTCAAGGGCCTGGCCGACAACGCGTGCCAGGCCGTGACCGCCGCGAAGCTGCTCACCGACTACCAGCGTTCGACGTTCGACCTCGCGCTGGCGTACGAGCACACGCTGGAAGGCTGGTCGCGCGCGCTCGACCTTCGCGATCACGAGACCGAGGGACACTGCCGGCGCGTCAGCGATCTCGCCGTGCGCCTCGGGCGCGCGCTCGGCGAGTCGCCGGAGTCGCTCACGCACATTCGGCGCGGCGCGCTGCTGCACGACATCGGGAAGATGGCGATTCCGGATCGCATCCTGCTGAACCCCGGGCCGCTCGACGAGGAGGAGTGGGCGATGATGCGGCGCCACCCGGGATTCGCGCGTGATCTCCTCGCGCCGATCTCGTATCTCGCCGCGGCCATCGACATCCCGTATTGCCACCACGAACGGTGGGACGGCGGCGGGTATCCCCGAGGCTTGCGCGGAACCGACATTCCGATGGCCGCGCGTATCTTCGCGGTCACCGACGTGTGGGACGCCTTGCGATCCGACCGGCCCTATCGCAAAGCCTGGACGGCGGAAGCGACACGCGCGCACATCGCGGAGCAATCGGGCAAGCACTTCGACCCGATCATCTCCGAGGCGTTCCTCGATCTCGAGTCGAGTGAGCGTTAGACGGGAGTGACCGGCCGCCGCTTCGGCGGACGGTCACGGTCTCGGCCGGTAGCGGTCAGCAAGCGCGCGACGATCTCCGCGCGCAGGTCGGCGGGGTCCACGATCGCGTCGACGACCAGCTCAGACGCGAGCCGGTAGATGTCGATGTCGCGCCGGTACTCCTCGCGCTTTTGCGCGACGAACGCGTCGCGCTCGTCCTCCGGCAGCTTCGCGATCTGATTCGCATACACGGCGTTCACGGCCGCCTCGGGACCCATCACGGCGATCATCGCCGTCGGGAGCGCGATGGTCGCCTCGGGCTCGAACGCCGGTCCCGCCATCGCATACAAGCCCGCGCCGTATGCCTTGCGAACGATCACGCACAGCTTCGGCACGCGCGAGTCCGACACCGCGTGGATCATCTTCGCGCCGTGGCGAATGATGCCGTCGCGCTCCACGGCGCTGCCCACCATGAAGCCCGGAACGTCGGACAGGAACAGCAGCGGGACGTTGAACGCGTCGCACAGCCAGATGAACCGCGCGGCCTTGTCGGCGGAGTTCACGAACAGCACGCCGCCCTTGGACTTCGGCTGGTTCGCGAGCACGCCGACGACCTTGCCGTCGATGCGCGCGAGCCCGGTCAGCAGCTCCTGGGCGTACAGCTCCTTGATCTCGCACCACGAGCCTTCGTCGACGATCGCGTTCACGACCTCGCGCATGTCGAACGGCTTGTTCTGGTTCGACGGGATCATCTCCACGATCGGCCGCGCGAGCATCGGCGGCTTCGCGTCGGCAACCGGAGACGTCTCCGCATAGTTGCTCGGGAGGAAGGAAAGGTAGCGGCGGCACCACGCGATCGCTTCCTGCTCCGTCTGCACGAGCACGTCGCCGCAGCCGGAGACGGTGCAGTGCATACGCGCGCCGCCCATGGCCTCCAGCGTCGTCACCTCGCCGACGACCTCCTTCACCATGCGATCCGAGCCGAGGTACATCGACGCGTTGCCTTCCACCATCACGACGACGTCGCTGAACGCGGGGATGTACGCGCCGCCGGCCGCGCTCGGCCCGAACAGCAAGCACACCTGCGGCACCACGCCGGAGAGCTGAACCTGGTTGAAGAAGATGCGACCCGCGCCGCGGCGTCCGGGGAACATCATGATCTGGTCGGTGATGCGCGCCCCGGCGGAGTCCACGAGGTACAGCATCGGCACCTTCAGGTGCATCGCATGTTCCTGGATGCGCAGGATCTTCTCCACGGTGCGCGCGCCCCACGATCCGGCTTTCACCGTGGAATCGTTCGCCATCACGCACACCGCGCGGCCGTCGATCGTGCCGGTGCCGGTCACGACGCCGTCGGCCGGAAGGTCGCGAGCCATCACGTTCGCGAGCAGCGAGTCCTCGACGAACGATCCCGGGTCGAGCAAGAGATCGAGCCGGTCGCGGCAGAACAGCTTGCCTTTGGATTTCGCGGCCTCGTGGTACTTCTCCGCGCCGCCGCGGCGCACTTCGTCGGCGAGCTTCGCGAGATGCTCGGGCGTCGGGTCGATCTCTCGGTGATCCATCTACTCCCCCGTATACCTCGGCGGGCGGCGCTCGCGAAAGGCGGCGAGGCCTTCGAGCCTGTCCTTGGTGCCGAGCGTTCGCTCGTACAGCTCGGTCTCCAGCCGCAACCCGTCGTCGATCGGCATCTCCATCCCGCGCAACACGGCCTCCTTCGCCGCGCGCACCGCGATGGGACCGTTGCCGGCGATGCCCTCCGCGATCTCTCTCGCGCGCGGGTGCACCTCGGGGAGCGGCACGACCTCGTTCACGAGCCCGATGCGCAACGCTTCCTGAGCGTCCACGCGGCGCGCGGTGGCGATCAGCTCCATCGCGCGCCCGCGACCGACGATGCGCGGAAGCCGTTGCGTGCCGCCCGCGCCGGGGATGATGCCCAGGCTGGTCTCGGTGAGGCCGATCCACGCGTCCTCCGCCATCACGCGCACGTCGCACGCGAGCGCCAATTCGCATCCTCCGCCGAACGCGCTTCCGTTGATCGCCGCGATCACCGGTTGCGGCAAGCGCTCGAGCGCGGTGAGCGTGTCGCGAATCGTGCGGATGTACTCGCGCACCTCGTCGAGCGACATCCCGGCGCGCTCCTTCAAGTCGGCGCCGGCGCAGAATGCCTTCGTGCCCGCGCCGGTCACGATCACCGCGCGCGCTTTCTTGTCGTCCGACAGCGTCCATACGACCTCGGACAGCCGTCGCAACGCGAAGCGATCCAGCGCGTTCGCAGCGTCGGCACGGTCGAGCGTGATCGTCGCGACCTCTCCCGATTCGAAGACGACGCTCTCGCTCATGCGTTCTCCGCCGCCACGCGCTGCGCCGTCGCGCGCTCCGCTTTTAAGTAACGGCTCGCCGCCTCGTGCCCAACCGCGCGCGCGAACGCGTCGGCTACGTCGAGCAGCGCGTCGAGATCGACGCCGGTCTCGATCCCCATGCCGTGCAGCATGTACGCGAGCTCGTCGGTCGCAACGTTGCCGGTCGCGCCCGGCGCGTAGGGACACCCGCCGAGCCCGCCCACCGCGGAGTCGAACGTCGTGACGCCGGCGTCGAGCCCCGCGATCGCATTCGCCAGTGCGGTGCCGCGCGTGTCGTGCAAGTGCAGCGCGATCGCGTCGAGCGGAAGGTGTTGCGCGAGCGCGCGCACGGTTTCGCCGACCTGTCCCGGCGTCCCCATCCCGGTCGTGTCGCCGAGCGACACCTGACGCACGCCGAGGTCGTACACCGCGCGGCTCACCTCCACGACGCGCTCGATCGGCACGCGACCTTCGTACGGGCAGCCGAACGCGGTGGAGACGTACCCGCGCACTTCGACGCCGTCGGCCGCCGCGCGCTTGCACACGTCGGCGTACCGCTCCAGCGCTTCCTCGACGGACGAGCCGATGTTGCGCCGGTTGTGGGTCTCCGACGCGGAGAGGAACACCGCGATGCTGGTCAGCCCGGCCCCGGACGTGGCGCGCTCGTATCCCTGCACGTTCGGCACGAGCGCGCTGTAGGTCACGCCCGGTGCGCGCGCGATGCGGCGGCAGACCTCCTCGGCGTCGGCGAGCTGCGGCACGCGCTTGGGGTTCACGAACGCCGAGACCTCGATGTACGCGAGGCCGGTCGACGACAGCGCGTCGATGAGCGCGACCTTGTCGTCCACCGGCACGATCGTCGCCTCGTTCTGGAGGCCGTCCCGTGGACCGACCTCCACGATCGTCACGCGCGACGGAAACGAAAGGGGCATACCCGAAACGATACCGGAGCCCGGGCAATGCGGTCGGCGCTAGGCTTGCGCCCGTGCTGGATCACCTCGATCTCAACGTCGCCGACCTCGAACGCTCGCGCGCGTTCTACGAACCGATCCTGGAACGCCTCGGATACACCCCGTTCGACGCCGGCACCGGCTGGTGCAGCTTCCTCGAGCCCGGCCGGCGCTTCTACCTCGTGCTCGTGCAAACGTCGCTCGATCACATGCGCTCGGGGTTTCACCGCAAGCGCGTCGGCGTCAACCACCTCGCGTTCGTCGCGCCCGGACGCGACGAGGTGGACGCGCTGCACGCGTGG
>JBIOWR010000167.1:0-9615 GCA_044868775.1 Actinomycetota bacterium | reverse complement strand
CTCGTCGCGCACCCACAGGCGATGTATCGCATGCTGCAAGCCGAGGCGCGGCGCCTGCGCAACTCGAACCAGTGGCGAGACTGACACAGCAACCGTTCGAGCCGGGCGACTATCCGGTGGTCGTCATCGGCAGCGGGCCGGGAGGCCTGCAAACGAGCTATTCCCTGCGGCGCCTCGGCGTGCCGCACGCGATCCTGTCCGAGGACGACGCGCCCGGTGGCATGTTCCGCCGCTTCCCCTTGTTCCAGCGATTGATCACGTGGACGAAGCCGCACGCCCCGGTCGAGCGCGGAACACGCGCGTACGAGTGGTACGACTGGAACTCGTTGCTCGGGGAGGACGACGGCGAGCGCGCGCTGGTGCCGTCGTTCATGGATGGCGCCTCGTACTTCCCGGCGCGATCGGAGATGCAAGCCGGGCTCGAAGCATTCGTGCAACGCACGTCGCTTCCGATCAGATACTCCACACGCTGGGAGTCGACGCGTATCGAGGGCGAGCATTTCGTAGTGACGACGAGCGCGGGCGAGTATCGCGCGCAGGCGGTGGTCGTCGCGGTCGGCATGACGCAGCCGTGGACACCGCCGATCCCCGGGCTGGAGGACGTGTCGCACTACGTCGAGGTGAAAGCCGCGCGCGAGTACGCGGGCAAGCGCGTGTTCGTGATGGGCAAGCGCAACTCCGGCTTCGAGATCGCGGATGCGCTGCTGCCGTGGGCGCGACAGATCATCCTCGGGTCGCCGCGACCGTCGCGCATATCGGTGATCGAGCACACGACCGCAGCGGCGCGCGCGCGATACTTGCAGCCGTACGAGGACGCGATCCTCGGCGGCGGCAACTTCGTGCTCGACGCGGCGATCGAGCGCGTGGAGCGCAATGCGGCGGGCGGATTTCGCGTGTTCGCGCACGGCACGACGCGACCCGGCGACATCCAGCTCGACGTCGACGACGTGATCGCCGCGACCGGCTTCACGACGCCGCTGCGCGACTTGCCGGAGCTGGGCGTGCGCACCTTCTATCAGGGACGGCTCCCGGCGCAGACGCCATTCTGGGAGAGCGCGTCGCTGCCGGGCATCTACTTCGCCGGCTCGATCACGCAAGGCTCCATCGGTTTGAAGAAGTACGGCATCCCGTCCAACTCCGCGGCGGTGCACGGCTTCCGCTACAACGCGCGCGTGCTCGCGACCCACATCGCGCGCACGCGGTTCGGCGTCTCTGTCGACCGGCCGGCGTTGAAAGCCAAGGGCGCCGCCGCGTACCTGCTCGACGAGGCCACGCGCGCACCGGAGCTGTGGAACCAGCAGTCCTACCTCTGCCGCGTCGTCTCGCTCGACGCCGGTGCGGGGCTCGTCGACGACGGCATCCAGCCGCTCGCCCACTTCGTCGACGCGGCGGGAGGCACCGACGCGGTCGCGATCGCCGTGGAGACGAACGCCGAGGGAGAGATACGCCCCGCGTTGTACGTGCGCCGCGCGGGAAAGATCGAGGAGAACGTGCTCGATTCGCACCCGCTCCACGACTTCACCACCGAAGCGCATCTCGCACAGCTCGGCTCGCTGCTCAAAGGATTCATCGATTGAGTTCCGATCGATTGGGAGGCCCGCCATGTACTCGCCGGACGACGACACCCTGAAGAAGATCTACGCGGACACGAAGACGATCGCCGTCGTCGGCGCGTCTACCGACGACACCAAGCCGTCGCACAACATCCCGAAGTACTTGCAGTCGCAAGGATTCAAGATCCTCCCGGTCTCACCCAAGGGCGGCGAGATCCTCGGCGAACCGGTGTTCGCGTCGCTCGACGACATCGACGTTCCCATCGACGTCGTCGACGTGTTCCGTCCGTCGGAGGAGACGCCGGCAATCGCGCGTCAAGCGGTTGCCAAGGGCGGCAAGGTGCTGTGGCTGCAAGCCGGCATCGAGTCGGACGAGGCGCGAGCGATCGCGGAAGAGGGCGGCCTCACCGTGATCATGGATCGCTGCATGGGCGCGACCCATCGCCAGCTCGGCCTGACGCGCTAGGCGCGGCCCTGCGTCTGCGTGTCGACGGCGCGCCAGCAATACCACGCCGCGACGCTGCGATACGGACGGAAGCGTTCGCCGAGCGCGTTCAGCTCCTTCGGCTTGGGTAGCTCGCCGAGGCCGTACGCCTTCGCGTAGCCCTTGCGCACGCCGTAGTCGTCCACCGGCCACACGTCGAGGCGCCGGAGCTGGAACATGAGGAACATCTCGGAAGTCCAGCGCCCGATGCCGCGCACCGTCGTCAGTCGCGCGATGAGGTCCTCGTCGCCGAGCCGCGTGACGTCGTGCAGCGGGACGACCTCGGACGCGACCTTGTCTGCGAGGTCCTTGATCGACGCCGCCTTCGCCTTCGACAGTCCCGCGCGATAGAGCACGTCGTCGGGCGCGGCGAGCACCGCCTCGGGCGTCATGCCGGCGTCGAACTGGCCGACGAGCCGCGCGTGAATCGCCGCGGCGGCCTTGCCGGCGAGCTGCTGGTACACGATCGACTCGACGAGCGCCGCGAAGTGATCGCCGTTTCCCTTCCGCAACTTGCACGGGCCGTGTCGCGCGACGAGCTTCTTCATGACCCCGTCCACCTTCGACACGTGCGCGTCGGCGGACGCGAGCGAGATACGCGGCAATGCGCCTCCTTTGGAGCAGTGTGGGCGAGAGCGTACGCGATCGCCGTCGGGTGCGCGCGGCATTCAACCCGCGGCGGCGGCGGCCGATACGAACAACATCATGACGCTCCGCCTCGTGCACAGTTCGCCCGAACCGGACGCATCCACGCCTGCGCCCGCCCTCGTCGCCGACGACGGGTTCTCGATCCTCGGCGCCGTTCGCCTGCCGGGCTCGGGCATGGCCGTGGACGACGTGCTCGTCGGGCCCTCGGGCATCTACGCGGTCGTGCGCAAGCGCCTCGCCGGACGCGTGCGCGTGAGTCGCGACGGCGTCACCGTGAACGGCATGGAGCGCGACGCGATCACAGAGCACGTGCGCAGCTTCGGCGAAGCGTTGCGCCGGCTCGTCTTGGTGGAGTTCGGCGACGTGCCCGTGCCGGTCGTGCCGGTCGTGTGCGTAAGCGGCTTCGAGCCCTCGCGCAACGCGAGCGTCGGCGGCGTGCGGCTGCTGTCGGACCGCGGGCTTGCGCGAGCGCTTCGCAAGGCGCCGCGTGCGCTCACGCGCCGGGACGTGGAAGCGCTCACGTGCGTGCTGCGTACTCGCCTGGCTCTCGCCTGATCACCCGGCTCCGCGCCCGGAGCCGTTCGTCGGGGAAGGATAAGGGTCGTGAGGATCGCCGGCCGCGCACGCGCACCGTTTCGCCACCCGACGGCGATGCGGCTGGTCATGCTCGTGCTCTTCTTGTGGACGCTCTCGCGCGCGGTCGCGCCCACGACCTTCCACCTGGCAGAGGGCGATCTCACCGTCGACCTCGCGCCGGATGTGCCCGGCGGCAAGTTGCGGCTCGAGCTCGGTCCGTTCGGGCGCCTCACCTGGAACACCCACAAAGGACCGCTCGACATCGACGCCACGTTCGTGCTCTCGCGGCGCACCGCCGACCTGCCGGAGCTCGGCGACGCGGGAGACGTCCGGTGGAAGCTGCTCGCGAGCAAAGCACCGTGGCTGCTCGTATCGGGGGTGCTGCTCGGCATCGTCCTCGCCGGCAACCCGGCGCGCCCCGGGTGGAAACCGCCCGCGTTCGGCGCCGGAGGCCTGATGGCGACCGCCACGGTGCTGGTGCTCGTCAGCGTGCTCACGTTCAACCCCGATGCGCTGAAGCACCCGCGGTACGAAGGGCCGATCAGCGACGCGCCGCGTGTTATCGCGTTGCTGAAGGAAGCACAAGGCGATCTCGCCGGCGTGACGCGCAACATCAACAAGACCATCGCCGGCTTGCAACGCATCCATCGTCAGATCGTGGAGCGCGCGGCGCCGGTTCCCGAGGACACGACGCGATTGCTCGTTATCTCCGACATCCACAACAACCCGCTCGGACTCTTGATCGCGAAGGAGCTGTCCGATCAGTTCGACGTCGATGCGATCGTCAACGCAGGAGACTTCACCGACCGCGGCTCCGCGCCCGAGGCAACGTTGTTCGCACGCTTCGCCACGTTCTCGATACCGCAGATCATCCTTGGAGGAAACCACGAGGACACGGCGGTCATGCAACGCGTGCGCCGTCTCGATCGCGTGACCATCCTCGACGAAGACAACATGGTGGCGAGCGTCGGCGACGTTCGCATCGTCGGGGACTCGGACCCGAACTCGCACACGGTGTCGTCCGACCCGTTCAACGACCTCGCGGCGCAGATGATCCCGAAGCGGTGCGCGCGCCTCGCCGAGCGCACGCTGGAAGTGCGGCCGCAGATCGTCGTCGTGCACGATCCGCGTCAGGGAGAGTGCGCAGCGAGCCTCGCGCAATCCAACGACATCCCGCTTGTGTTCGTCTGGGGACACACCCACCGCCAGGCATACGAGGAGCGCGGCAGCGTGATCGGCGTCTCCCCGGGCACCAGCGGCGCGAACGGCATCAAGACCGGCAAGCCCGCTCCGTACGGCTTCGTTTTGCTGGAGTTCGACCGCGCGTCGGACCTTTTGTCGTCGGTGTGCCTGTTTCAGTTCGACGGGCCGAGCGTGCTGCGGCAGACGTCGTGCCACATGGTGTCGGCCGGCCCCGTGCCCTAAAGCACCCCCCGCGCCGCGCCGATTGCCCATTCGTGGACAACACGGCTGATCTCCGGCTCCTGCTGGCTTCGCGCTACCCGCTCATCGTCGCGACGATGAACGAGGAGACGCGCTTCCTCGCAATCCTCGCCCGCGCCGCCGCCGAGTTGAAGCTGCCGGTGTGGACGTGGTCGTCGACGCGCGGGCTTGCGCACACCGGCGGCGATCCGCAGTACGGAACCACCGATCCGTCGAAAGCGCTCGACTTCGTCGTCACGTTTCCCGACCCTGCGGTGTTCGTGTTCTGCGACGCCGAATCTGCGCTCGAGAATCCGATCGTCGTGCGTCGGATCAAAGAGATGGCGCAACAGGCGAAGCCCGGGCTCACGATCGTCGTCGCCGGGGCGCAACCGGCGATCCCTCCGGCGTGGAACGGCATCGCGCTGTCGTGGACGCTGAAGCCTCCGACGCGCGACGAGCTCGCCGCGCTGGTGCGCCGTTCGCTCGAAGACCTTGCGATGCGCAACTTCCCGGTGAAGCTCGACCCCGATGCGATGGAGGAGTTCGTCGACGCACTGCGCGGCCTGTCGGTGGGCGAAGCGGAACGCTTGATCCAGCAAGCCGCGGTGCGCGACGGCGCGATCACGTCCGACGACCTCACGTACGTGCGCACGGCGAAAGCAAGGTTGCTCGAAGCGGCCGGCGCGCTGGAGCTGATCGAAGCCGATCACGGATCGCTCGACGACGTCGGCGGTCTCGGACGGCTCAAGGAATGGCTCGCGATTCGCGGGCGCGCGTTCGAGCCGGCAGCGGAGGCATTCGGCATCGAGCCGCCGCGCGGCGTGCTCATCACCGGCGTTCCGGGGTGCGGCAAGTCGCTGACGGCAAAGACGCTCGCGCGCACGTGGAGGCTTCCGCTCGTGCTCCTCGACGTCGCGGCGCTGTACGGGCCGTACGTCGGCGAGTCGGAGAGCCGCTTGCGCGAAGCGCTCGCGACGGTGGAGGCGATGGCGCCGGTCGTGCTGTGGGTGGACGAGATCGAGAAGGGGTTCGCGTCGGGAGGGTCCGGCGACGGCGGCGTGAGCCATCGCATCCTCGGCGCGTTCCTGCGGTGGATGCAGGATCGTCCGGCCGGCGTGTTCATCGTCGCGACTTCGAACGACGTGACGGCGCTGCCGCCGGAGCTGCTGCGCAAAGGACGTTTCGACGAAGTGTTCTTCGTAGACCTGCCGGCGCAGCCCGAGCGGCGCGACATCTTCCGCTTGCAGCTCGCGCGTCGCGGACGCGACCCGCAGGCGTTCGACCTCCACGCGCTCGCGCATGCCTCCGAAGATTTCTCGGGAGCGGAGATCGAAGCCGCGATCGTCGGCGCGCTCTATCGCGCGTATGCCGCCGGACGGGAGCTCACGACGGAGGAGATCCTCGCCGAGATGCGCGAGGCGGTGCCGCTCGCTCGCACGCGCGCCGAGGACATCCAGCGCCTGCGCGCGTGGGCGTTGTCGCGAGCGGTTCCGGCACAGGGACAGGCGACGCCGCCGGTCGCGCACGCGATCTGAGCGGCGCGCGAAAACCGTTCGTCGCGCGCGAAGCGCTCTTGTAGGGTCGGTCAGGTCCGCCCGACCTCGACGAGGAGCGTGAGCCGATGCCGACACCCGACCCCGTCAGCCAGCCGAACGCGTACCGCGAGATGTTGCTCTGCCTGCTCGGCGACGACGATCCCGACGCGGTGCAGAGCGCCGCTCCCGACGAGTGGCGCGCGCTCGTGAAGGACGCGGGAGACGACCTGCGCACGCGCCCGGCCGATGGAGAGTGGTCGGTGCTCGAGCTCCTCGGTCACGCGGCCGACGCCGAGCTGGTGTGCGGCGCACGCTATCGCTGGGTCGTCGCGCACGACGAGCCACACTTGCTGAACTACGACCAGGATCTGTGGGTCGCGCGGCTGCGGCACAACGACGCCGACCCGCAGGAGCTCCTCGACGTCTTCGAAACGTTGCGACGCGCGAACGTCGCGCTGTGGCGGCGCACGTCCGGCGCCGACAAGCAACGCATCGGCGTGCACGAGGAGCGAGGACCGGAGAGCTTCGACATCGCGTTCCGCATGATCGCGGGACACGACCGCTTTCACTTCGACCAGGCACGCGAAACCTTGGCCGCCACGCGCGCGAAACGTTAGCCGAGCGTGAAGGACATGCGCGACGGATAGTCCGCCGAGTCGAACAGCACGGCAAGCGGTGCGCTCTGCCCGCCTTCGGTCGTGGCGAAGATTTGCACCACGACACCGCCGGTCGTCGCGAACGAGAGGCTGGGGAACGTGACGCGATACTGCGACAACCCGTCGAGCGCGGCGACGGATTGCACGGCAACCGGCGGAGTGATTCCTCCCGGACCATTTCGAAACAACGTGACGTCGACGGTGATCGCCGCCGTCGTGAACGCCCAGAAGCGCACCTCGGGCGCACTTACGACGCCGTCGAACGACGACGCCCACCACGCGCCGAGAAAGTTCTTGCGGAACCCGGTCGAGCCGGCCGGTAGCGCGGTCGCCACCTTCGCCTGACCCGCGCCGGGCGCGTCGGCGGTCATCTCCGGCCCGTTGCCCACTCCTTGAAACGCCAGCGCTTCGTCGATGTCCGACGCCGGCGCGCCGGCGTGGAAGTACAGCGTCACCGGCGTTTGCGCGCCGCCGGCGAGCGACGTCGCGCAGCACGCGACGAGCGCCGCGCAACACAAAAGGATTCGAGCCCGCATCGCTCCAAGATTCGGTGCCGCGGGGCGAGGTTCCTCCAACCCGGGCGGCGCAGGGGTCCCGCCGACTCTACGACCCCGTTCCGTCGAAGCCGAGCAGTCCGCTCACGCCGAGCGTGTCGGCAACCTTGCGCAAGCGATCGCTGGGCAGGATCGTCAGCTCGATGCCCGAGCGCTCGCATTGGTCGCGCGTCTCGAGAAGCACGCGAATGCCGGTGCTGTCGATGAACGCGATCTGCGTGCAGTCGAGCAGGAGGGTGGCCGGCCCGTCGGCGAGCGACTGGATGATCGTCTCGCGCAGGCGCTCCGCGTTCCCGAGATCGATCTCGCCACGCGCGGAAAGCACGACGCGCGCATCGTCGGACGTCACGTCGAGGACCAAGCCTCGCGGTGTCACGTAGGAACCTCCCGCCATTTGAGGGTGCACGCCGAACTCTCCGAAAGTGTGGTCCGGCGTCAGCCCGTTGAAAAGCTTGGTTCGGAACGGGCTTCTCTCAACCCGGCTGCAATCTATCCGCATGGAGCATTCGTCATCAAGCGCGATCGTTGGCTCGTCGTGAATATTCGAGCGCCGCCCGCCGATGCTCCTCGGGTGCTTGCTCAGAACCTCGCCACCTGCGGTGGCGGACGCTGCGAAATCCGGGCACGCTGCGTCAAAGCGGGCGCCACGTCGTGCTCAGGCGCAGCGGGACCGCTGCCGATACACCCAAAGGGCCGATGAGATCATCTTCGCTGTTGGGGCGGCTGGCGGTTGTGTCCGCCGTGTTCCTCGGCGTCTTCTACGCCGTCACGACGTTCGCTCCGGAATCCCCCGCCGCAGTTTTCGACAACCTCTCGCAGCTCGTGGCGCCGTGCCTCGCCGGGGCTGCGTGCCTGTTCGCCGCGCGGTCGGCGAAGGAGCGCCGCGCGTGGCGCTTCATGGCAGCGTCGGTGTTTGCATGGGGCGCCGGCCAGCTGGTGTGGGTCGTGTACGAGGTGATCCTGGGCCGGGAGGTTCCGCCGATCTCGCCGGCGGACATCGGCTTCCTCGCATCGATCCCGCTCGCGTGGGCCGCGCTGCTGTCGTTCCCCGCGACGCGCAGCGCATCGCGCGGGCGCGCCGTTCTCGACGGCCTCATCGTGGCCGGCGCGTGCTTGTATCTCGCATGGTCCGCGTTGCTGGGCCCGCTCGTTCGCTCGACGCCGCTGGGCTCGCCGGCCGCGTTCATCGACTTGTCGTATCCGGTGGGCGACGTCGTCACGATGGTGCTCGTCGTGCTTGCGGCGGCGCAGGCGCGCCCCGAGCGGCGCGGCGCATTTGGTTTGGTCATCGCCGGCCTCGCCGTGATGGCGGCGGCGGACGCGGCGTTCCTCGTGCTGGAGCTGCACGACGTGTACGCGACCGGAAGTTTCGTCGACGGCGCGTGGGTCGCGAGCTTCTTGCTGATCGGCCTCGGCGCGACGCACGCGTCGGTGCGGCGCGCGAGCAGCGCCGAGACGCGCGAGCCGAAGCATCGGCGCGATTTGCTGACGTATCTCCCCGTCGCGCTCAGCCTCGTGCTCACCACCGCCCTCGAAGCGATCAACGGCGTGCTCGAACCGTTCCTCGTGTGGCTCGGCATCGCGATCTTCTCGGCCGTGCTCGTGCAGCAATACTTGACGATTCGCGACAACCGCCGGCTCAACGCGATGCTCGCCGACAAGCTCGCCGATCTCGAACGCGTGCGCGTGCTGCAAGATGCGTTCGTCGCCAACGTGTCGCACGAGCTTCGAACGCCGGTGACCACGCTCGTCGGTGCGGCACGCACGCTGCTGCGCCCCGAGATGGGCCTGAACGCGAACCAACGGCTGCTCGCGGAGGCGCTCGACCGCGCGTCGGCAAAGATGTCGCAGATGGTGGAGGACCTCATCATCGCCGCCGGCTTGAACGAACGAATCTCGCTCGCGCGATCGCCGCTCGATCTCAACGCGACCGTGGAGCACGCGCTGGAGAAGTTCGCGCCGGCGAGCAAGACCGTCGACGTGAAGCTGCAGGCCGTGCACTCCGCGATCGGCGACGCCGAATGGCTGGAGGAGATCGTCACGCAGCTGCTCACGAACGCGGATCGCTTCGCGCCGGACGGAACGACCATCACCGTCGTCACGGAATCGCACGGGGACACCGTCTCGATCGTCGTGCGCGACCAAGGTCCGGGCATCGACGACGCCGACCGAGCGAAACTATTC
>JBIOWR010000166.1:0-6335 GCA_044868775.1 Actinomycetota bacterium | reverse complement strand
ATCGCGCCGCCTTCGAGGTATCGCTCCATCAAGGCGTCGTCGGCCTCGACGACGGACTCCACGAGCTTCTCGTGGAGCGGCGCTTCGGTTCCCTTGAGCTCGTCGGGGATGGCGGCCTCGGTCTTCTTGCCGTCCTCGTACAGCACGGCGTGCTCGTCGAGCAGGTCGACGATGCCGCGGAAGTCGTGCTCCTCGCCGATCGGCAGGTGCAGCGGCGCCACCTTGATGCCGAACGTCTGCGTCAGCTGGTCGAGCGTGCGCTGGAACGAGGCCCGCTCGCGGTCGAGCTTGTTGATCACGATGATGCGCGGGAGCTTCAGCTGCTCGGCGAGGTCCCACGCGAATTGCGCCTGCACCTGCACGCCGTCGACGGCGGAGACGACGATGATCACGGCGTCGGCTGCGCGCATCCCTGCCTCGGCCTCGCCGGCGAAGTCCGCATAGCCGGGGGCATCGAGCAGGTTGATCTTGTGGTCCTTCCATTCGAGCGGCGCGGTGGCGAGCTGGATGGAGATTTGCTTCTTGATCTCGTCCGGATCGAAGTCGGTCACGGTGTTGCCGTCTTCGACGCGGCCCATGCGGTTGACCGCACCAGTACTGAACAGCAGCGCCTCCGCAAGCGTGGTCTTGCCCACGCTGCCGTGGCCTACGAGGACGACGTTGCGAATTCGATCGCTCGGATAGGTCTTCACCATGCCCTCCGGTTGTCCCGCGTCGCGTATGAAGCCGGTCCACACGGGGTCCGGCGCTGAGGAAGCCGCATTATAGCCAGCGACCTCGTTGGGCCTTCCAGAGTGCCCGGTATGCTTGCCCGGCGATGACAATTCAGCCTCGTGCGAAGGGTGCGGTGCGCGATGCCGTTGCTGCCGTGGTGTGGCTTGCGTTGTCGGTGATCGCGTCCGTGCAGACGCTGGCGGCCGGGTGGCGCCCGTGGGCGCTCGTGCTCGCGGGAGCGGCGCTTGCGTTCGTGGCGCCGGACCGCGACCGGCCGGGCTGGAGCGGGATGCTGGCCGCGTCGCTCATGCGCATCGCGGACACGCTCCTGTTCGCCGCGATTGCGTGGTCGCTCGGGCGCCACGACGCGGACGTGGGTGGAGCGGCCGCGGCGTCGGCGTTGCTCGCCGCGGCGTTGCTATCCGGATACGTCCGCGTGCGCGCAACCTCGCTCGGGATCGCGTCGCCGCTCGCCGGGGCGCCGGTCGAGCGCGGCGTGCGGTTGCTGCTGACGGGAATCGGGCTTGCCGGTCCGCTCGTGCCGATGCTGTGGGCGACCACCGGGCTCACGCTCGCGCTCGCGGCGGTGCGGAGCGCCGGCGTCTGGCGTCATGCGTGAAGGGCTCGGAATCAAGGCGGTCGGCGTCGGCTATCGCGCCGCGTGGTACCTGACGCGCAAGATCCCGGAGCGGTGGGCGTACGCGATCGCGGAGAAGCTCGCCGATCGCTCGTGGCGCAAGGGCGGCCCGCGCAAGCAACGGCTCATGAAGAACCTCGCGCCGGTGCTCGGCCCCGACGCCGACATGGAGGCGGCGACGCGCACGGCGTATCGCACCTACGCGCGCTATTGGGTGGAGACGTTCCGGATACAAGATCTCTCCCGGGACGATCTCGCACGTCGTTTCTCGACCGAGAACATCGAAGTGATCGAGAAGGCGTACGCCGCCGGTAAAGGCGCCGTGCTCGCGACGATGCACCTCGGCAACTGGGACTCCGGCGGCCGGTGGGTCGCGGAGCGATGGCCGCTCACCGCCGTCGTCGAGGTGCTGCGTCCGCGCGCGCTGTTCGATCGGTTCGTTGCGCACCGCCGCGCGCTCGGGATCGAGATCGTGCCGCTCGCGAAAGGCGGTGACGCCGTCGCGCAGTGCGCGCGCTCGCTGGAGCGCGGACGTCTCGTCGCGCTCGTCGCGGACCGCGACCTGTCCGGGCGCGGCGTCGAGGTGGAGATGTTCGGACGCACGACCAAGCTCCCGCCCGGACCGGCGGTGCTCGCGCTGCGTACCGGCGCGCCGCTCATTCCGGCGGTCATCTACCTGTATCCGGACGGCGAGTGGCGCGCGTGGGTCATGGACCCGCTCGACATGCCCTCCCCCGACGAGCCGGTTGCGAGCGTTACGCAACGGCTCGCGCGCGAGTTCGAGAAGCTCGTGATGCGCGACCCGACGCAGTGGCACGCGATGTTCATGCGGTATTGGATCGACGAGTGAAGGTCGTCCTCGTCTGTCCATACTCGTGGTCCGTGCCCGGCGGCGTCGCCAACCACGTGCAGTCGCTGGCGCTTCACCTCAGGGAGCGCGGGCACGAGGCGCGCGTCCTTGCGCCTGCGGACCGGCCCGCGCGCGACGTGATCTCGGTGGGGCGCACCATTGCCGTGCCGTACAACGGCTCGGTGGCGCGCATCGCGTTCGGGCCGCGCGTCGCGATGCGCGTGCGGCGCGCGTTGCGCATCGCGCGCGCCGACGTCGTGCACGTCCACGAGCCGATGGCGCCGAGCGCCGGGTTGCTCGCCGTGATCGCAAGCACGGCGCCGGTCGTGGGCACGTTTCACGCCGCGATCGGCGAGAGCCGCGCATATCGCGTCGCATCGCCGCTGTTGCGCCCGGCCTGGAACAAGCTCGCCGTGCGCATCGCCGTCTCCGAAGAAGCACGCAAGACGGCGGAGCGCGCGTTCGGCACGGGCAATTTCCGCATCGTGTCGAACGGCATCGAGCTGGGCCGCTTCGCCGATGCGGGGCCCGTGCCTGCTGCGGCAAAGCGCGTGTTGTTCATCGGGCGGCTCGAGCCGCGCAAGGGCGCTGCGGTGCTCGTCCGGGCGCTCGCGCGCGTGCGCGCCGCTATTCCCGACGCTGCGCTCACGATCGTCGGCGAAGGGCCGGAGCGCGCATCGCTCGAAAAGCGTGCGGCCGTGTCCGGCGGCGTCACGTTCCTCGGCCGCCTCGAGCACGACGCGCTCGCGCGCGAGATCGCGAACGCAACGGTGGTGTGCGCGCCCTCGCTGGGCGGGGAGAGCTTCGGGATCGTGTTGCTCGAAGCCATGGCGAGCGGGCGCCCGGTCGTCGCGAGCGCCATCCCCGGTTATGCCGCGGTCGCGCGCGACGGGGTCGACGGAGTCCTGACCCCACCGGGCGACGACGTCGCGTTGAGCGATGCGCTCACCGGCTTGTTGCGCGACGCCGAACGCCTCGACCAGATGGGCGCGAGCGGGCGGGAGCGCGCCGCGAGGTACGCCTGGGACGTGGTCGCGGCCGAGGTCGAACAGGCCTACGAAGAGGCGCTCGCGAGGCGTCGTTGACGCAGGGCAAGTGCGCCCCTAGCATGGGCCCGAAATGTCCGTCGTGCTGATCGTCATCCTCGCCGTCGCAGGTGTTCTGATCCTGTACGGCGTCGTGACGTTCAACCGCCTGGTCTCACTGCTCAACCGGGTGCAAGAGGCGTGGGCGCAGATCGACGTGCAGTTGCGCCGTCGCTACGACCTTATCCCCAACCTCGTCAACACCGTGAAGGGATACGCCGAGCACGAGCGGGCGATCTTCGAACGGGTCGCCGAGGCGCGCAACGCCGCCATCTCCGCGCAAGGCGTCGGCGAGCAAGCGCAAGCGGAGAACATGCTGACGCAAGCGCTCCGCCAATTGTTCGCCGTCGTGGAGAACTACCCGAACCTCAAGGCGAACGAGAACTTCCTTGCGTTGCAAGAAGAGCTGACCGCGACCGAGGGCCGCATCGCGTTCGCGCGGCAGTTCTACAACGAGAACGTCCGTTCGTGGAACACGATCATCGCGCAATTCCCGCCGATGATCGTCGCGAAGATGCGCGGAGACCAGCCCAAGGAATACTTCGAGATCGAAGAAGCGGCGGCCGGTCCCGTTCAGGTACAGTTCTAAGCGTCCGGTTGCGAAAGGTGGAAGACACAGGCGCCCGATAGGGTGCCTTTTGTTTGCCAGCGATGTACGACCTCATCACCAAGAACATCCGGCGCTCGTGGGCGCTCATGGCGATCTTCGTCGCTGTGTTCCTCGGGCTCGGCTACAGCGTGGGCGCGGCCTTGGGCGGCGGGCGAGCCGGTGTCGCCGGGATGAGCGTGATGTCGGTCATCGCCTTCTTCATGGCGCTTACCAGCTATTACGCCGGCGACGCGATCGTGCTCGGGGTGAGCCGCGCGCGCCTGGTCACGCCCGAGCAGGAGCCGCGCTTGCACAACCTCGTCGAAGGGCTCTGCATCGCGGCCGGCATGCCGAAGCCGCGCGTGTACGTCGTCGAGGATCAAGCCCCCAACGCGTTCGCAACCGGGCGCGACCCCGAGCACGGCAGCATCGCCGTCACGCGCGGCTTGCTCGACAAGATGAATCGCGTGGAGCTTGAAGGGGTCGTCGCGCACGAGCTGGCGCACGTGAAGAACCGCGATACCCGCGTCATGGTGATCGCGGCGACGCTCGTGGGTGTGATCGTGCTCGTGACGGACTTCGTGTTCCGCTCGCTGGTGTGGGGAGGAAGCGACAGCGACGACAACCGCGCGACTGGCCTCATCTTCTTCGCGGTCGCGTTGGTGTTGTGGATTCTTTCTCCCATCATCGCGGCCGCGTTGCATGCCGCGGTGAGCAGACGCCGCGAAGGGCTCGCCGACGTGAGCGGCGTCGCATTGACGCGATACCCGCCGGGGTTGATCTCCGCATTGAAAAAGCTGGGCGAAGACCGCACCGTCGTGCGCACCGCGAGCCGGGCCACGGCCGCCCTGTGGATCGAATCGCCTCTCCAGCGAAGCAGCGGCGTGCGTGGGTGGTACAACCGCCTGTTCGACACGCACCCACCGATCGACGAACGCATCAAGACCTTGGAGGAGCTGTAAATGTCGCGACGTATCGTCGTCGGCCTCGCGCTTTCGATGATCGCGCTCCTTGCCGCGTGCGGCTCGTCGAAGGACGCATCGTCGAAGAAGGCGCCGGGCCCGCCGCGCTCGTCGCTCACCGGGCTGGTGGTCGCCGACGCGTCGGTGCTGAAGCGGCCGGTGCTCGCGATCAAGGTGGAGAACTCCCGGCCCGCGCGCCCGCAATCGGGGTTGCAGTACGCCGACATCGTCTACGAGGAGCTCGCCGAGGGCGGCATCACGCGATTCGTCGCGCTGTATCAATCCCAAGACGCGAAGCTCGTGGGTCCGGTGCGCAGCGCGCGTCTCGTCGACGCCGACATCTTGCTGGAGTACAACGCGATGCTCGCGTACTCGGGCGCGCACCACGTGGTGCAGGATTACTTGAAGAAGTCCGGCATCGTGCTGCTGTCGCACGGCAAGATCGGCGCGCCGGTGTTCTATCGCTCCAAGAATCGGTTCGCGCCGCACAACCTGTACACGTCGACGACGGGGCTGTGGCGCGCGAAGGATGCGTCGCTCGGCGAGCCGCCGCCGACCGACCTGTTCCGGTTCGTGGAGCAGCCGCCGTTGCTGCCGTCGCCGCCGCCGTCCGGCTCGACCGTGGAGCCGTCGCCGTCGAGCGTGTCGCGCGGACCGTCGCTCGCGATCCCGTTCAGCGGGCAGCAAACGTCGATCTGGAAGTACGACACGACGCTGGATCGCTACCTGCGCTGGCAAGGATCGCGCAAGCACGTGCTCGACGACGGGGGACAGGTGCAGGCACGCAACGTGCTCGTGCTGTTCGTGCGGGTCGGCGAGACGAGGATCGTCGACGCGGCCGGGCACAACTCGCCGGACGTGGTCGTGATCGGCAGCGGCACGTTGCGCTTGTATCGCAACGGCTTGCGCATCGACGGCCGGTGGTCGCGCAACGGCCCGGAGGGGCGCACGAAGATGACGGACCTGCAGGGCCGCCCCCTCGCGCTCGCTCCCGGACCGACGTGGGTGGAGCTGGTGCCCACCGACGTGGCGGTCGGCGCCTGATCCTGCGCCTCATCCGCGGACCTCTAATCCGGTGGCAGTTGCGCGGGCGGCCGGTGTAGGATCAAGGCAAAACCGCAGGTCAGCGGGCCTTTTACTCGGCGACACCTCGAGGAGCGGAGCATGAGCGAGCAGCGCGGCACCGACACCGTCAAGCGAGGGCTGGCGGAGATGCTCAAGGGCGGCGTGATCATGGACGTCGTCACAGCGGAGCACGCGAAGATCGCCGAGGACGCCGGCGCCGTTGCGGTCATGGCACTCGAGCGCGTGCCTGCCGACATTCGCAAGGAGGGTGGCGTTGCGCGCATGTCCGACGTCACGCTCATCGAGCAGATCATGGAGGCCGTCACCATCCCGGTGATGGCGAAGGCGCGCATCGGTCACTTCGTCGAGGCGCAAATCCTGCAGGCGCTCGGCGTGGACTACGTGGACGAGTCCGAGGTGCTCACGCCGGCGG
>JBIOWR010000165.1:0-6902 GCA_044868775.1 Actinomycetota bacterium | reverse complement strand
CCGCACGGCGGCGTGCTCGTTGACCGGCTGGCGCCGGCCGACGAGGCGGAGCGCTGGCGGGAGAAGATCGCGCGGGCGCCGGTGATCCGGCTCGGGGCGCGCGCGATCGCGGACCTCGAGTGCATCGCGACCGGCGCGTACTCCCCGCTCGAGGGGTTCATGACGCGCGCGGACTACGACGCGGTCGTCGAGGACATGCGGCTCGCGAACGGGCTGCCGTGGTCGCTGCCGGTCGTGCTCCCGGTGCAGGACGACGCCACCGGGCACGGCGTGATCGCGCTCGCCGACCGCCACGGACACCCGATCGCCGCGCTCGAGGTCGAGGACGTCTGGCGTCCGGACAAGGAGCGCGAAGCGAAGCTGGTCTTCGGCACCGACGATCCCGAGCACCCGGGCGTCAAGGCGGTGCTCAACAGCGCGGACACGTACGCCGGCGGACGCGTCACGCTCCTCGAACCGGTGCGGCACACGACGTTTGATGCATACCGGCTCACGCCGACCCAAACACGCGAGGCGTTCGCGCAGCACGGATGGGGCACCGTCGTCGGGTTCCAGACGCGCAACCCGGTGCATCGCGCGCACGAGTATCTCCAAAAGGTCGCGCTGGAGATGGTGGACGGGCTGCTGCTGCATCCGCTCGTCGGCGAGACCAAGGACGACGACGTTCCGGCCGACGTGCGCATGCAGTGTTACGAGGTGCTGCTCGACGACTACTACCCCACCGGCCGCGTGCAGCTGAGCGTGTTCCCCGCGGCGATGCGGTATGCCGGGCCGCGCGAGGCGATCGTGCACGCGCTCGCGCGCAAGAACTACGGCTGCACGCACTTCATCGTCGGACGCGACCACGCCGGCGTCGGTAGCTACTACGGGACGTTCGACGCGCAGCGGATCTTCGAAACGTTCGAACAACACGAGATCGGCATCGAGATCCTCAAGTTCGAGCACTCGTTCTATTGCAAGAAATGCGAAGCCATGGCGACGACGAAGACGTGCCCGCACGACGCCGAGCATCGCGTCGCGCTCAGCGGCTCCAAAGTAAGAGAGATGCTCGTCGCCGGCATCGCTCCCCCTCCGGAGTTCTCACGGCCGGAGGTCGCAAGCATTCTCATCGACGGATACCGGAAGGAGTCACAGTGAGCATCACCGCGGAAGACCTGACCTCGTTCGACAGCAAGACCGCCGAAGAAGTCCTCGGCTGGGCCCTCGACACCTATCACCCGAGGCTCGGCATCTCCGCGGCGTTCCTTCCGGAAGACATGGTCGTCATCGATCTCGCGCACAAGATCAACGCGGGCGTTCGCGTGTTCACGCTCGACACCGGCCGGTTGCCGCAAGAAACGTACGTGCTCATCGACGAGGTGCGCGACAAGTACGGCATCGACGTCGAGGTGCAGTTCCCCGACGCGAAGCAAACCGAGGCGATGGTGCGCAAGCACGGCCTCAACTTGTTCTACAAGGACCAGGGTTTGCGCCTGCTGTGCTGTCAGGTGCGCAAGGTGTTCCCGCTCGAGAAGGCGCTCCAAGGTCTCGACGCGTGGGTTACGGGGCTGCGCCGCGGACAGAACGTCACGCGATCCGACGTCGCCAAGGTGGAGATCGACCACGCGCACGGTGACATCGTCAAGATCAACCCGATCGCCGACTGGACCAAAGAGCAAGTGTGGGACCACGTGCGCGCGAACAACGTTCCGTACAACGCGCTGTACGACCAGGGATACACGTCGGTCGGGTGCGCGCCGTGCACGCGCGCGATCCAGCCGGGCGAGGACGACCGTGCCGGACGCTGGTGGTGGGAAGCGCCCGAGTCCAAGGAGTGCGGCCTCCACCATCAATCTCCCTCCGAGCGTTTCCAGGAGGAGCTGACGTGGCTGACGGAAACGGCCCGGTAAGACCCGAACGGTCGAAGCCCGAACGGCGCCGATCGCAAGGGCAATGGGCGCTCGGCTATCGCGAGCCGCTGAACCCCGCGGAGCGCGCGAAGCGTGACGACGACGGGCTGAACGTCCGCACGCGCATCGAGGAGATCTACTCCAAGCGCGGCTTCCGCTCGATCGACAAGGCCGACCTGCGTTCGCGCTTCCGGTGGTGGGGCCTGTACACCCAGCGAAAGCAAGGCATCCCGGGAGGCCTCACCGCGACGGCGGAGCCGGAGGAGCTCGAGGACGAGTTCTTCATGCTTCGCATTCGCATCGCCGGAGGCATCCTCGACGCCGAGCAGCTGCGCGCGATCGCGTGGGTGTCCGAGCGGTTCGGGCGCGACGTCGCCGACATCACCGACCGCCAGAACGTGCAGCTGCACTGGATTCGCGTCGAAGACATGCCGCGCATCTGGGAGGCCATCGAATCGGTCGGCCTCACGACGGCGGAGGCGTGCGGCGACACGCCGCGCAACATGCTCGGCTGCCCGCTCGCCGGCATCGACGCGACCGAGCTGATCGACGCGTCGCCGTTCTTGCTGGAGACGCACAAGCGATTCGTCGGCGATCCCGCGTTCTCGAACTTGCCGCGCAAGTTCAAGACGTCGATCAGCGGGTGCGCGCAGCAGTGCGCGCAGCACCAGATCAACGACGTCGGGTTCGTCGCCGCGCGCTCGTCGACGGGCGCCGTCGGGTTCGACCTCTGGGTCGGCGGCGGGCTCGGCCCCAACCCGCACTTCGCGCGACGCACCGGCGCGTTCGTCGAGCCGAACCTCGTGCCGGACGTGTGGGCCGCCGTATGCGGGACGTTCCGCGACTACGGCTACCGCCGCGTGCGCAACCGCGCGCGCTTGAAGTTCCTCATCGCGGATTGGGGACCGGAGAAGTTCCGCGAGGTGATGGAGCGCGAGTACCTCGGGTTCGCGCTGCCGGACGGGCCCGCGCCGGCGCCACCCACGTCGGAATCCGCGGACCACGTCGGCGTGCACGCGCAGAAAGACGGACGTTTCTACGTGGGCTTCGCGCCCAAGGCGGGACGCATCGCCGGGCATCAGCTGCGTCGCGTGGCCGACCTGGCCGAGCGGTACGGCTCGGGGCGCGCGCGCGCGACGACGCAGCAGAAGATGGTCGTGCTCGACGTGCACGAGAACGACGTGGGCGCGCTCATCGACGCGCTGGAGGACGAAGACCTGCGCGTCAACGCGTCGCCGTTCCGGCGCGGGACGATGGCGTGCACCGGCATCGAGTTCTGCAAGCTCGCGATCGTGGAGACGAAAGCGCGCGCGCAATGGCTGTACCGGGAGCTCGAAGAGCGCCTCCCCGATTTCGACGAAGACATTCGCATCAACGTGAACGGCTGTCCGAACTCGTGCGCGCGCTTCCAGATCGCCGACATCGGTCTGATGGGGTGCGTGATGCAGAACGGCGACGGCACCCGCTCCGACGGATACCTCGTGCATCTCGGCGGACACCTCGGCACCGACGCGGCGCTCGGCAAGAAGGTGCGCGGCGTGCGCGTCTCCGGCGCGGACGCCGCCGACTACGTCGAGCGACTCATCCGGCGGTATCTCAAGCAACGCACGACGCAGGCCTCGTTCCGCGAGTTCGTGTGGTCGCTCTCCGACGAGCAGCTCGCACGGTTCGCCGATACCAAGGACGTGATGGTGTGAGCGCGTCTTCTTCGGAACGGGCGCTCCCCTTTTACTGCCCGTACTGCGGCGAGCAGGACATCCGCCCGGCAGAGGAGCACGGCACGTACCATTGCCGCGTGTGCGACCGCCGCTGGAAGCTTTCGTTCCTCGGGAGCGGTGCATGACCACCGGCTACCCCGCAATCTTGCTCCTCGAAGGCAAGCGCGCCGTGGTGATCGGCGGCGGCGTGGTCGGCGAGCGCAAGGTGCGCACGCTGCTCGATGCCGGCGCGCGCGTGACGGTGATCTCCGTGTCGGTCACGCAGCGCGTGCGTGCGCTCGCGGACGCCGGTTTCGTGACGCTCGTCGAGCGAGCGTATCGCCGCGGCGACCTTCATGAAGCGGCCGTGGTCGTGGCTGCTACCGACGACACCGTCGTGAACCAAGCCGTCTACGAGGAGGCCATCGAGCGCGGGATCCCGGTGAACGTCGTGGACGACGTGGAGCGCTGCACGTTCATCGCGCCCTCGATCATCCGGCGGGGCGACCTCGTGCTCGCAATCTCCACCGGTGGCGTCAACCCTGCTTTGGCGGTTCGTATCCGCGAGCGCCTGGAGCGCGAGTTCGGCGAGGAGTACGCGCGGTATCTCGCGCTCATTGCGCGCTTGAAGGAACAGATCACTCCGCCCGGCACGCAAGACGAGCGTGCCGCCGCGTGGTATCGCGTCGTGGACTCCGAGGTGTTCGACCTCGTGCGCACGGGTCGCGTCGAGGAAGCGGAAGCGCTGGCGCGTTCGCTGTTGCTGTCCTCGCCCGACGACGTGGCGTCGTCGGAGGTGAGCGCGTGAGCGGGTACGTAGCGCTGGTCGGCGCGGGGCCGGGAGACCCGGACCTGATCACCGTGCGCGGGTTGCGCTTGCTGGAAACCGCCGACGTCGTCGTGCACGACCGGCTCGTCTCGCCGGAGCTCGTCGCGCACGCGCGCGCCGGCGCTGAGATCGTGTACGCCGGCAAATCGAGCGGCGAGCACCATCTCACTCAGGACGAGATCAACCACGTGCTCGTCGAGCGTGCGCAGCGCGGACGGTTCGTCGTGCGATTGAAGGGAGGAGACCCGTTCGTGTTCGGCCGCGGCGGTGAAGAAGTCCTGGCGCTCGTCGAAGCCGGGATCCCGTTCGAAGTGGTGCCGGGTGTGTCGGCCGCGCTCGCCGGTCCGGCCGCAGCCGGCATCCCCGTCTCACACCGCGGCGTCGCATCTACGATCGCCGTGACCACCGCGCACGACGCCGACGACGGCAAGGGGCCCGATTGGGATGCGCTCGCGCGCATCGACACCGTCGTGTTGCTGATGGGCGTGGAGCGCTTGGAGCACGCAGCGAACGCGCTCATCGCCGCGGGCAAGCCGGGATCGACGCCGGCTGCGGTGGTGCAAGATGCAACGCTTCCGACGCAACGCGCCGTCGTGGCGCCGCTGTGGCGGATCTCCGCAATCGCAACCCGCGCGGGGATCAAGCCGCCCGCCGTCACAGTAGTCGGCGACGTGGTCGCCTTGGCCGATACACTCACCCTCCACGCCCGCGGCGAGTTGCCTCACTCCGACTCCAGCTTCGCCTGACACCGGCAACGCCACGCCCACGCTGATTCGGTTCGAAGAGCGCATATTCGTCGCCGTCGCACGACGCGGAAATACCTACGGAACGCTTTCGACCATGTGCGCGCCGGAACGCCAGCCGGTCTCGTTCTCGACCGCGACCGCCACGCCGGAGCCGCTGCCGTCGAGCTTCACCAGCAGCTCACCCGTCTGCGACCAGATCGCGCTTCCACCGCCGGCAGGCAACCCTCCGGTCGGGCCGCCGTAGTTCGCGAGCGCGACGGCCATCGCGTGCCGTTCGGCGTAACCGCGGAGTCGCGCGGTTTCCCGCTCGACCTCGGTGGGCGTGAAGAACATGCTCGCGAGATACACGGTCGCGCCGCGGCCGGCCGCCGCCTCCGCGTGCTCGGGCGCGCCGGTATCCGCGCACACTGCGACTGCGGCGGTCGTGTGCTCGAACTCGATCAGCGGGTTGCGATCGCCCGGCTCGAACACCGTCCACTCCGCGGGCGGCACCGCACCGCCCGGATTCACGTCGCCCGGAAACGCGCCGAGCCGTTGCTTCGTGTACAGCGCGACCGAGCGATCCGGCGAGACGATGAACGCTCCGATGTGGTGATGCGCGCCGACCCGAACCGGCGCGCCGACGACGAGCGTGACGCGCGTGGACGACGCCGATTCAACGAGCGGCAGAAGACGAGGATCGTCTTGCTCCGAGAACGCCAATCCGTGAGCGAGGTCGAGCTCGTAGCCGGTCAGCGACAGCTCGGGGACCACCAGCACCTCTGCGTGCTCGCTCGCCGCCACCTCGGTGAGGCGAAGGTGCTCCTCGACGTTCGCGTCGACGTCACCACGAACCGGAATCGTTTGCGCGACGGCGATCGCACGGAGATGTTTCACGGCGACACGTTAGCACCGCCGTTCTCGTCATCCGGCGAGATCGGCGAACAGCCGGCGCGCCACGTTGAAGGCCTGACCGCGCGTCACGACGTCGATGCCGAGCGCTTCCGCCTCGTTTCGTGTCTCGGTATCGACGTGCGAGACGAACCCGGTCACAGGAACGCGGTCGTTCGCGGTGCGCCACTCCCGCAACTCCCCAACGACACCGGGCACGTCGAGGTCGATGAGCACGAGCGCCGGCTGAGCGACGGGCGCAGACGACAGGCGACGCGCGACGGCGACCTCCACGCCGGCCTCTTTCGCCGCCCCCTCGAGCCGGCTGCGTGCGAGCAGGTCGGTGACGACCAGCAACACCACGTCGCTCATCGCTCCACGAATAAACCTAGGAGAACCACGCGTCGAGGCGGTCGCGCTCGAAGCGCGCCTTCTCGTCCATGTTCTCTTTGGAAGGAGGCGCCAGCTCGATGTCGGGCGCCGGCTCGGCGAGGAAGTTGCCGCGCACTTGTTGCGCTTCGCCGTTGCCGATCTCGAGGAAGCACGCACCCACGCCGTCGAAGCGCGCATCGGGCTCTCCCCCGGCGAAACGGGCGGCGATGCGGCGCGCGACGACCTCGCCCTCCGCGTCGGCGAACGCGCCGGCTTTCGGCATCGGCTGGCCGTTCGCCATCATGATCTGCGTCACGTCGCCAACCGCGTACACGCCGTCGAACGAGGTCTCCAGCGTTCGCGGGTCGACCTTCACCCACGCGCCCTTCTCGGCGAGCCCGGCTTCGGCGACGACGGACGGGCACCGATGCGGCGGCACGGCGAACAGCACGTCGAACGCGAGCGCATCGCCGTCGTCCAGCAGCACGCGCCCCGGCTC
>JBIOWR010000164.1:0-2022 GCA_044868775.1 Actinomycetota bacterium | reverse complement strand
ATCGACTGCGTGCCGTCGCCGTGATGTGCGTCGACATCGAGCACGGCCACGCGGCGCACTCCCTGCCGCTGCAGGTCGCGCACCGCCACCGCGATGTCGTTGAGGATGCAGAATCCCGACGCCCGATCCGCGTGCGCGTGGTGCAGCCCGCCGGCGGGATTGAACGCATGCGCGGTGCGACCACCCGTGACCAGGCGCGTCGCGAGCACCGTGCCGCCGACGGCGACCGCCGCTCGGTCGAACATGCCGCGATAGGCGGGCGACTGTCGCCCGTCGACGAGGCCCTCCCCGCGGGCGTCGAGGTCGCGCAAGAACGCGAGGTAGCCGGGCGCATGGACCGCGGTGAGCTCGCCATCATCGGCGGCCGGGGCGTCGAACGCGACGAGGCCTTGCCGGAAGAGACCGGCATCGTCGAACGATGCGAGCGCGAGCGCGTATCGCGACCACGACGCGCGACGCGGGACGAAACCGCGGCCGAGGTAGCGATCGTGCCAGACGAGGCCCACGGCGCCACTCACCTTTTGGCAGCATAGCGAGCGACCAGGCGCGGGAGGTCAGCGATGTGCTACCCACCCGGTGCACGGCCGCCGGATGTCCCTGAGGCGCTCATCCCGCCGATGTCGGGAGGCGCCGGCGGTGAGGAACGCCTCCTCGAGAGCGCGGACGGCACGAGGTTCCGCACGTACCTCGCGCCGGCCGGTAGCGGGGACGCCGCGGTCGTGATCGCCCCCGACGTGCGCGGTCTGCACCCGTTCTATGAGGAGCTCACAGAACGGTTCGCGTCGGCGCGCGTGCACGCCATCGCGTTCGACTATTTCGGCCGCACCGCGGGGACCACGCGGCGCGGGGACGACTTCGAGTACATGCCCCATGTGCGGCAGACCACGGCGAAGACGGTGTTCGCGGACGTCGCCGCGAGCCGTGCCGAGCTCGAGCGGGCAACCCGCGCGAAGCGCACCTTCGTGCTCGGCTTCTGCTTCGGCGGGCGCATCGCGTTCCTAACGTCCGCCGAGATCCCCGGGCTTGCCGGCGTCATCGGCTTCTACGGCCGCCTCTCGAAGCGCGAAGGCGAGACCTGGCCCGTTCCCGCGGAGGAGGCACGGCGCATGCGCGCACCGGTCCTCGGGCTGTTCGGGGGCGACGACCCAGGCATCCCGGTGGCCGACGTCAGCGCATTCGACAAGGCACTGACCGCCGCGGGACGCGAGCACCACATCGAGAGCTACGCGGGCGCGCCGCACTCTTTCTTCGATCGCAGCTTCGCCGAGCACAAAGCGGCTTGCGACGACGCGTGGCGGCGCGTACTGGCGTTCGTGCGCAGCGGCGAGCCCGCGCGCACGTCGTGAGCCTGGACGGCTCGCTCCACGCGTTGACCGGTATCGTCGCGATCCTCACCGTCCTGCCCGGTGCGGACATGGCGCTCAACGAGCTGACCGTCTCACGCGATACGGACGACGGACCGGTGCTCCGGTTAGTGTCGGCCGAGATGCGCGCACTCGGTCTCTTCGTCGTCGGCACCGTCGGCTTCGTGGCGATCAGCTACTTCGAGCAGCTACCGATCCTTGGCTGGCTCGGCGCGGTCGTCTCCATCGTGGCGTGGGCGACGATCGGCCGGGCGCTCGCGCTCGAGGGTGCGTCGGCGACGTGGACCGCGCCGGTCCTGGGGGCATGGACCGGCTTCATCGGCGCGTTCAGCGCGTGGGCCTTCCAGACCGGGAACCTCTTCGCGGCGGCGACGCCGGGGCTCGAACGCGTCGGTGCCGGCTTCGGGTTCGTCGGCGCGACGATCGGGCTGGTCTACTGGCCGGTCATCGGCGCGCTGGTCTGCTTCGCAGCGGCGTTCTTCTCGTTCGGTCGCCGCTTCGCGGAACGCTAGGCGACGCGCCGCCTCTTGTGGGAGACGTAGTCCACGAGGATGTACTCCCCGAGGTGCTCAGGCTCGACGTAGAACGCGCGCCCGGTGTTGATCTTCGACATCTGATTCACGAAGTCCACCAGGTAGTGGCCGCGCGCGAGCATGAA